>JAJYGA010000083.1 GCA_021785255.1 Actinomycetes bacterium | reverse complement strand
ACTGTTGTCGAACTCTGACACCGCTAAGGTGCAGGGTTCTCATACGGATACTTTGGTGGAGGTGAGCGGACTCGAACCGCCGACTTCTACGTTGCGAACGTAGCGCTCTACCAGCTGAGCTACACCCCCAAAACCATAATCGACATACTAGCGACTCTCGATATCTGATCACCCAAAATGAATAGACTCAGAAACTCCCATAAACCCCTACACCGAGTTACCAAAAATAGCACCGATAACACCTCCAGCTACCCCACCGGTGGCAGCTGCCTCGGAAGATCCTCCACTTAGATAAGGAGCAATCGCACTTGCTAGCATAGGAATCGGCATAGACTGAAGCCAAATTTCACCTGGTCCAGTTAGGGCCACTAAGTGGTAACCATCCCCACCGAAAAATACATTTGACATGCCTTGGATCGTCGTTATCTGAAACTGCACGGAATCCTGAAACATACCGACGTGACCAGGGTGAACAAGTAAAGTTTCTTGCGGCTGAAGCTTGTAGTTGATTATCTCACCAGAGAGTTCGACCCAAGCGGTACCTGATCCTTCCAGCTTTTGAAGAATGAACCCATCCCTACCATAGATACCGGCTCTAAAACTTTGCTGCATTCCAACCGAAGGATTAACATCCAACGTGGCACACAACATGCCATGTCTGTGCACTAGATAGCCGTTTCCCGCAGAAATAGCGACCGGAAAGATTCTCCCGGGAAGCTTGGCCGCAAAGCTAACCATACCTGCAGCTCCTTGAGCTTCATACTTCGTCAAGAACAATCCGCCGCCGCCAACGATTCTCTTTATTCCAGATAACAAACCGCCCTTGCCACCTTGGCCCAATCCCGTAGTTTGACTCATCCTCAAACTTGGTGTCATCCATGAGAGTTCGCCATGGGTCGAGATCACTGCCTCGCCAGGGTCTAGCGACACCTCCAACACTGGCATCGTCGTTCCCTTTACCACTGCATTCATATATTCCTCCGATATTGCACGAACATTTCCCAAACTACCTTGTCCCATCTCCCAGAACTCTCGGATCAACAAGTGAATGATGGGTCAAATCACTAAATTCTTACACATAAAGACGACGTAAGCAATAGTTCGACTCTTTGAAACTCCACCAGAAACATCTCCGCATGTTGTCACGTGTTCTGAGCCATTATTTTGCCCGTCTGGACCACTGCTACTAGAGTGAACTTATGAGCGAACACAGAACTCCGTCGCTAAGAGGGCGACGCCACAAAGAGAGAGTAAAGACGGAGAAAGATCAGATTCGTGAAATTCTTGATAGAAACTATCTGGGCCACCTCTCTGTCGTCGATCAAGCAACCGAGTTTCCCTTTACCATCCCGATCGCCTATTCTTTGGGGGACGATGCACTCTATCTCCATGGCGCTGCCGCTAACCACGCACTTTCCACGGCGGTCGGTAGACCTTGCAGTTTCGTCGTAACAGAGGTATCTGAGTTTGTTCTCGCCGACACGATGTTTAGTCACTCCATCAACTACGCATCAGTCATACTCTATGGTATCGGGAAAGAGATCACAGATCTCGAGCTCAAAGACTTCCTCCTCGTCAACCTGGTAGATAGGCTTTACCCTGGGCGCTCGAAAACTTTGCCACCTAACACCAGATCGGAGTTGCTACAGACCAAAGTCATATCTCTTGAGCTTCAAAACGCGAGTGCAAAAGTGAGAAATGACCCGCTGGATCTATCCATCAAAGATGGTAGATGGGTTGGCACAGTTCCAATACAGACCCTCTTCAATGTCGCTGACACTGAACTTCGTCCTAAACTCGGAAGAAGCATAACCAAAAAGACGGAGGCCGTTTCTTAGGAAACGAAACCACGTTCCTTAGCCTCCATCGACCTGACCAACAAAGCTATCTCTCGAATAGTTACATACAGTTGAGGCAAAGACACCTCTTCTTCTCCAGCATCTAGCGATTTGAGAACTGCCTTGATCTTTTCAAGATGCTCCCGATGCCGAAGTCCCCAGAGAGCTATCGGATCCATGGAAGCTTCACGTTCATCTATACGAGACTCAAGGTACCTAGTGGCGCTCCTTGCTAGTTCAATCTGTATCGAAGAAAGATCAACAAAGAGGAGTTCCCGAGAAGACTCTTCCCAGTGGTTTCCAACTGGTACCGCTGAAAGAAAAGATCTCAGTTTTGGAAGATTCGCCAACGTTCCTACCGCAAAAAATATCCGTGCCGCCTTTACCGGCGAACCCAAGTTGAACTCTTCCTCCAGCATAACCACAGCCGGAACCGCAACTAACGTATCAATTGCTCCGAAAAATGTTGCAACGTTTTCATCCATGCCACTCTTTAGTAGCTCCGCGGTACGTCTCCGCAATCGATCCAAACCCGATTTATCAAGGGCAAAAGACAAGTTGTCGTAGATATCGGGAAGCGCTGGTTCGAAACGTCCAATGACATCAGACAAAGCATGGCTCATCTGGCCGGAAGTTATGAGCCAACGAGCCACTCTAAAGCTGGCAAGGGCCACCCGATTCATGAGCGACACCCGAAGCTCTTGATCTACCTGATCCTGGTCAATGAGGCGTTGTATCCAACTATGAACATCAAGAATCTCCAACGCAGCCAAAAGCGCTTTCGCAGCTTCTTGTACAGACACTGATGAGATTTCAGCTAACTCAAACACCGCCGTAATGCCGACCAAATTTACTAAACGATTTGCGGCAACGGTCGCAATTATCTCCTTCTTCAAGGGATGATATGAGCTCTTGGGGTTGAACTTTGACGAGATCAACTCTGGAAAGTACTCAAGATACATAGAGATACTGAACTCATCTGAAACCAAAGGAGAGTTCAGTATGTGATGGTAGAGATCTAATTTCGCATACGCTAGCAGAACCGATAGTTCGGGCCGAGTTATTGTTCCACCCTTGGAGGCAATCTCCAGCACTCGCTTCGGCGTAGGCAGGAACTCGACGTCAGGATCCAGCTCGCTCTCGGACATAAGTCGCTCTGTGAGGCGAGAGATGGCGTTCATCTTGGATCTAGCCTGCAGATGACTAGCTGACAGGATCCAGTTTTGGTATACATTGTCCTCCAATACCTGAGACTGCACCTCAGAGGTAGCTGCAAACAATATTGGAATTCGTTCTGACGCTGTAATTCTGCCAGCCTCAATAGCAGATGCGAGAAGAACCTTAAGGTTTACCTCATGATCAGAGGTATCAACGCCCGCAGAGTTGTCAATAGCATCGGAGTTACACCTTCCTCCTAAAAGTGAATACTCGATACGTCCTCTTTGAGTAAACCCCAGGTTTCCCCCTTCCCCCACGACCTTGACTCTGAGCTCCTTGGCACTTACTCGAACTGCATCGTTACTGCGGTCAGACACTTCCTCGTGCGTCTCTGTTGAAGCCTTTACATAGGTGCCAATTCCACCATTCCACAAGAGATCGACGGGAGCCTTCAATATAGCTTTTACGACTTGCGCAGGCTCGTACGACCCTGGTTCAATGCCAAGGACTTGTGCCACCTGAGGAGAGATCGCAAGCGTTTTCAACTTCCGAGAATAGACACCGCCTCCTTCGGAGATCTTCGTAACGTCATAGTCTTGCCAAGACGAGTGACTAAGTTCGAAAAGCCTCTCACGTTCGCTATAAGCCATCTCTGCATCGGGATTAGGGTCCAAGAAAATGTCGCGATGATCAAACGCCGCTACTAAACGCATAGATTTAGATAACAGCATTCCATTGCCAAACACATCGCCAGACATGTCTCCAATACCTACGACCTTTATAGGATCGCGCTCTGGATCAACATGCAACGCCCCAAAGTGATGACGTACAGACATCCAGGCGCCTTTTGCGGTAATGGCCATCTTCTTATGGTCGTACCCTTGGGATCCACCCGATGCAAATGCATCACCGAGCCAGAATCCTCTTTGAGTTGCAATGTCATTAGCGATGTCGGAAAATGTAGCGGTACCCTTGTCGGCTGCAACAACCAAGTAAGCATCCTCGCCATCTAGCACAGGGACGTCTGCTGGATGTACAACTTTACTGTCCACAATGTTGTCCGTAAGGTCAAAAAGTGCAGAGATAAACTCTCGATAACTCTCTACAACCTTCCCCGGATCCTTGGCGCCCTCACCACGTACAACGAATCCGCCTTTTGCTCCAACTGGTACTATGACTGAGTTCTTAACACTTTGAGCTTTCATCAATCCTAAGATCTCGATTCTGAAATCCTCAAGTCGATCGGACCATCTGATACCACCTCTAGCAACGTCGCCGCCCCTTAAATGAACGGCCTCGGTAGTCTTAGAGAGAAAATAAAACTCATGCTTAGGTAAAGGTTGCGGAAGTAGATACCCAAGAGAAGACGGATCTAGCTTAAGAGCAACTCCTGATGGCAAAGAAGGCAAGAAGAAGTTAGTACGCACAGTAGCTCTAATCAATGTCGATATCGCTCGAAACATCTTGTCGAAGTCCAATGACTCCACATGCGCTAGCTGCTCTTGGAGCTTCTCTACATCACCAGGAACACTCTGGCGTACTGCGAAATCATTGTTATCTGAACCTTTAAAGTGAGAGTAAAACTGTCTCACCAAGATCTCTGATATCCGTGGATTGCTTTTCAGGGCCGACTTGATGTAACTAGCCGAGAATCCGAGATTCGAAAACCTAAGGTAGTGTGCATAGGCCCGAAGTAAACATACGTCCCGATACGTCAACGATGCACTTACAACCAGTGAGTTGAGTTCATCGTCCTCACCGCTGCCAGTCCAGATTTCAAGCATGGCCGCTTTAGCTCGCGCTAGGTCAGCTTCACCAACAGGCCCAAGTTCTCCCTTCAAACCCCGAACTTCAATACCTAAGTCCAACAACCAACCCGATTCTTCACCAAAATTGAACCTATAGGGCAGTTCATTGATGACAGTAAAGCCAAAGTGCTCTACAACAGGAAGTATTTCAGAAAGCGCCATCCAAGGACCAATCTTGAAGATTCTCATACGGAGATCGGTATCAGATTCGTCACGATAGCCAAGATCAATGTCCAAAGTACGTTCAAGCCTTCGAAGTTCATCAAAGTGGAGTACATCTCTAGCACCTTGTTCGGGTCCATAGTCGTCGCAATAAGAGACCTCAAGGCTCTTCCAGTAACTCTGAAACATCAAAGAAGCACTCGACTCTCCTGTAACTTGAACCAGAGCAACTTTGAACCTCTCGCCCCACGACATGGATATGTTGTCAAGTTCATCTTCCAAGGTCGCGTAGTCTTGGTCGTCAAGGAGTTCTGCCGAAGTATCAATCACGAAAGACATGAAACATCTTCGTCCTTCAACTACAGAAGCACTGATCTCCGTACTATTTGGTCCAAAACGCTCTTCGAACTTTTCGTTAAAGTCTTCCGCCAGATGTTCAGAGTATCGAGATGCCGGCAAGACCACGTCTACTCTCAGCTGAGCCATCTGAGAGTATTTTTTATAGGAGAATATTACCAACTTCAATCTTGGTATCTCTTCAACGGACAGAGCAACGGCGACAAGGTCACGAAGCTCATCTCTCGATATCGACAGAATCTCATCGGGAGGTAGGAGCTGGATAAAATCTAACGCCGAGCGGTTTGCATAGCTTGCCTCAGCTAAAGAAAGCGACGAAGTGACATAGCTGATCTTCTCTCGAAGAAACGACAAACGAGAGATCGCGTGAGATAGTTTAGGTGGAACGAATACGCCAAAAAACGTGCTTCTTGTTCCAAGAGCAGTGTTTACTAGTTCAATTACTCGAAGTTTTGTCTTGCGAACAACAGGCGAGGAAAGATTGGCGACTCCCACAAACAGCTGAGTCTCTCCCTTTTCATAAGTAGGGCTGAGTTCACCCAAGTAACCCTGCACATCTCCGTGGCTGGCATCGTCAATACGACATCCAAGCCACTTAGTTTTATGATCTGACTCTAATCTCGCACTTATTGGAAGAAAGTTACCGAGTCCAAGAGCCTCAAAGGCCAACTCTGACTCTAGATGCTCTTCCACCAGAGGTTGTGCTTGCCGATTAAGTTCCACGAACATCTCTTGCAGGTCACTGTGCAGCAAGACGAGTTGATGGTACGCACTTCTCAGTGATTCCGCTAGATTCTCAAGATCTTCAGAGGTGGCAAGTTGTTCAAACTCAGCATAAAAAAGGGACACCTGATCCGACTCGGGATCGCTCTTTTTTACGACCTCGATTCGAGAGGAAGGTATCATGGGATGGATAGAGAAGCTGGAAGTAAATCCACGCTCTCTCATGACCTCTGTGAAGGTGTCCACCAGATACTTCATATCCGGCGTAACTATGGCAATGAAACATGTCGAGCCATCTAAATCCTCTGTTGATACACTCGGTCCTCCACCTGGTATATCAACGACGTTATGACATCGACCTACCACGACACCAATCTTTGAGTCTACTTCATAAGCATCTATTGCACTGTAAAGCTCAAATGCAGCTCTGGCAATGAGGTTGGAGGGAACAGAGGAAACCTCCTCCGAACTCATTCCTCCAACGACGTAATCGAAAAGCTTTTCAAGCTCCACAGGAAGCTCCCCTGCTAACGTAACGAGTAACTCGAGCGCCTTTGCTCGAGATCCTCGAACTACCTCTTCCATCTGTATCTCCCGAAGTGAACCGTCGGTGGTTAACCCCGTTGTCATGCCACCGGACAGTTTCACCTTAGCAGAGTCATCATAAAAACGATATGACAGAGCATTTGCTTAGTTCACTTCAACTCTGTTAAGCCAGCGCCTTTCCTTCAATCAGAGAGTTTCCGCCATCTATTACTATGGTCTGCCCCGTGACATAGGAGGCATCATCTGAGGACAAGAACGTTATAACGCTAGCTACCTCATCTGGGGTGCCGCTTCGACCAAATGGGGTAGCTCTTCCATGTCGAGCTTCAAGAGAGGTTTGCGCCTCAGATGCGATCCAACCTGGTGCCACCGCATTTACAGTAATGCCATGAGGAGCCAACTCAAGAGCCAGCGTTTTCACAACTCCTATCATCGCCGCTTTTGCCGCTGCGTAGCCGACCTCTCCTGTGCTGGCTTGCAGGAAACCCGTAGTAGAGGCGACCATCACTATCCTCCCGCAGCGACTCTCGGACAAGTGCTGGATCGCTTCTCTGGAAACCAAAAAGGCCGTGGTAAGATTACGCGCTAGCGAAAGATTCCACTGCATCAACGAGGTATCTTTCGCTAATGCAAACTCTTCTGGGCAAGAGACACTTCCCATACCCGCGTTGTTCACAACTATGTCGATTCCTCTGAGACTCTTTTTCGCACGCCTGACTAGTTCTCTGACTTGCTCCTCCTCGGTCAAATCAAAAACTCCGGCCTCGACAGATACTCCCAGATCTCTCAGTTCGTTACGTCGCTCAAAAATCCGCTCAGTAGTTGAGGTTATAAACAACTGAAATCCCATATGGGCAAAACGTTTGGCAGTCGCAAAGCCGATACCTCCCGTCGATCCCGCACCAGTAATGAGAACCCTTCGCACGAGGCTGTTTCCCTTCCTAAGAACCACAAAGTACTTGGTTTTGTTCTGAAAACCCATCTATCATCTGACCAGCTGGCATCATTAATACCCTGTACCTATCGGACCCACTTCTACGGGATCGAAACAAGCTCTTCCAGCTGAGTTCTATCTGAAAATTTGTCGCGCGCTAAATGTGGCAGTAACGGACGTCGAGTCTGCCAGTTCAATCGCTCTAGATCAGGTACTTTTTCAAAATGAGTGACCGGCCCCAGGCACAACCAGGCCACCGGTCGAACTCCGCACGGTATACCAAGAAGATCCGAGAGAAACTCTTCTCTATAGAAAGATACCCAACCCACGCCGATCTCTTCGACGGTAGCCGCAAGCCAAAGATTCTCAATAGCAAGGCAGACAGAGTAGAGGCCAGCGTCGTCGATAGCATGTCTTCCAAGCACGGCAGGAGCACCTCTACTCGAATCATAGGTAACGACAACGCCCATCGATGACTCCATGATTCCTTCAATCTTAATTCTCTTAAAGCTCTCGCCTCTAGACATGTCCAGCGATCGCTCGAACACCTCACGTTCCTCGTAGACATGATCTTTAAATCTTGATCGAATTAAATCATCAGTTACAAGGACAAAGTCCCACGGTTGACTCATTCCTACGCTTGGAGCTGCATGAGCCGCCAACAGAATGCGGCCAAGAACCTCTTTATCTATGGGTTCTCCAGAGAATTGACCTCTAACATCTCTTCGTGAAAACACTATTTCATAGAAAGCTTTACGGTTCAGCTCATCTGACATCTCGTCCCCAATACTTCTGCAGTTCCTAACGATCTATATCGTAATCTTGAAAAATACCTCCGCCAATCTACCATGTGGTAACTTTGCGCGCTCAGCACCGATCTCAAGCCACTTCTTGACCATTGGCCCTACAGTGTTTGGATCGGGAAGCTGGGAGTTGTGACACAAGATGGCACCGATCTTAGCGTCAAAAGTCTCTGTCACATCGACGAAGCAGTTGACTTCGGGGTGGGCAGACAGCAATACTTCCTTCACGACAAATGGCTCCAAACCATCCTCCAACAGCTCTGGAAAGGCGAAAGGATTGCGAGCGTAAGGATACACTGCGTCTAACGTGGCGTCCCCAGCTGCCCGATGATCCGGATGAGATGCAGGAACTCTGAGATAATTTCGTTCTGGAGACTGACAAAGTACACGATCTGGCCTTATTTTTCTGATAACTCTCGAGATATCCCTGACCAACGATGAAACATTTTGAAGAGATCCATCGCGGTACCCCAAGAATTCGACGCTGTGCACTCCAATGTGAGCAGCCGCTTTGCGCTGTTCCTCGCGGCGTATCTTCGGGATCTCCGAACGTGCAGTACTCAGATCAAAACCTCCAGCATCCCCATCTGTAATGACTAGATAAGAGACGTTGGATCCACTTCTCACCCAAGATGCTACCGTTCCGGCCGCTCCGAAGTCCACATCATCTGGGTGCGCCATCACAATCAGTACTTTCTCGACTGCCTCTATAGTTTCCAAATGCAATATCTCCCACTGATAGTTTTCTTTGAGTCAAGCCTAATTTGCCAGCAAACTTCCCCAATAGATACATTGCGCAAGAACAGAGCTAAAATAATTAGACTCATTCTAATTTTATATCTACTATACTTTTCATAGGCGAAAGGAGTCCTCATGAGCACACAAAATATCGTTGAACAACTCAACACCGAGCTTGCAAGAACATATTCACTATCTCTAGCTGCAAAACAGGCACACTGGAATGTAGAGGGAGAAAACTTTATGGAAGTGCACGAGTTACTTGATAAAGTTTCTACACAACTAAGAGAAGTCGCAGATGAACTAGCTGAAAGGGTAAGTGCGCTAGGTTCTATTCCCATAGCACTGGCAGCTACCTTAGCGGGCACTAACATCTCAGATGACTTCCCGATACGAAAAATCACGACGAAAGAGGCCCTGTCTCTTTTTTCTAACTACTTAAGAGATGAAGTTTCACAACTTGCCGATCTCGCCAAATCCATAGGTGATACCGACCTCATCACCCAAGATATCTGCATTGAAGCAGCACGATCGCTGGCGAAAACCCAATGGTTCCTTGCTTCTCACCTAGGAAACTAGAGAACTTAATAGACACTAATCGTCACAGTCGAGCTAGGGTCAAAGGTCTTCATTCAACGAAACCTTTCCCATCAGCAGAAGCTGAAAACGAGTTCAAAGATATACTTAGGTTTTCTGTCACATAGTCGATTCACTCGCCTATGTGACAGAAAAGACAGAGCAGATCGAACCTCCAATAGTTAGTTAATGCAACGCTCTAGCGAAAAGCCATCACACGGTCGTCACACTCCAACCAAGAGTTCTTTCGGCCGCGTTGAGTGTTCTTTGACATGGGTTACGGCAACTGTGGTCGTCGTAACCCACTCTGTTTGAGACTTAGAACTAACACTCACATGGAGAACAGCCCGAAGGCGCATACAGGTCAGCCGCTCGCACCTCATTTGCCATCCCTTAAATCTCTGCAAACACTCTTTACAACATTTCCTTAGAGCTAAGGTACTTCGGCACATCTTCCTTGCAGCAAAATAAATTAGATAGCTTTAGATCCACAACCAACACAGTCAAAAGCTATCAGGAGGTGGAACTTGGATAAGATTAGCGATGAGCGCAGAACTACACTCGCAACGACCATCATCCACTTCGGTCATGATCACTTCCTCATGAATATTGAGACTAATCAAACAACAAAAGCACCGTTGTACTAAGGTTCTTCTTTGTCATGGATAGTTGGCTCGTGTTCATCGACATCGTCACTCATCGCCACCGCAACTTCGGTGTCTTCTCCGACGACTGCTCGTGCTGGAAGAATAAAAAGTACCAAGACCGCCCCCACTGCGCCAACTGCAGCAGCTACCAAAAGCGAAAAGGACAGCGCATCAACAAACGCTCCTTTGGCACCAACAGTCAGTTGCGAAGCAAGCATCGGAGGAAGAGACTTAGCTGCCATCATCGCTGAGCCAATTGAACTCTTTAGTACTTGTCTCAACTGAAAGG
>JAJYGA010000006.1 GCA_021785255.1 Actinomycetes bacterium | reverse complement strand
GACAAGTTTGGCTTTCGCTCGTCTGTATCCCTTTGATCCAGGTATCCGTCGTGAAAGAGTGCGCCCAACCCTAGAGCGCTCAGAGATAGTAGCTCTAAGTGGAGCTGGGTTAGGAATAGTTGTTATATTGCCTTTGCTGTCTGCGACAGTTGCCAGCGACCTTAGCCCTAGATCTACACCAGCTCTGGGGTCTTTATCGGGCACAGTCGTAGATGGTGAGGAGATGATGTGTGTCTTAATTGCGAGTTGACACGAAACAAACAATCTACCCCATCTCTCCGATAGAGTGCCCTTGAGTAGTCGAGCATTGTTTTTGGCTAGGTGGCGCTGTATTCGCCTGGTGTTTTCCTTAGAACGAAGTTCCCCCCACCACCCCAGTAGATATCGCCATCTACCTGGACATTGATGAGTTCAGCCCTGCCTACATACAACCCAGATTCCAAGAGACCCCAAGAAGCTCGAAGGCCTGTTGCTGTAGGGGGGTGGGTTTGGTGATCATGATAAACGATGGAAGGTCCGTATCTGTGGGTTGAATACGGTTGGCCACCACGGTTGCCAGATCCTCCATAAGAGTAGCAAAGCTATGGACTGGCATATGATCGGCGTTGCGCTTGGTACTCGCCTTTGCATTGGCACTACTTGATCGTTTAGCTGGGGCAACGGGAGAGTCCCTTAAAGCTTTCGCACCTTTTGGATCATCGTCTTTGAACAACATCGGGGAAAGGGTACGTGCCATGTGAAAGCTCACGTAGTAGCTGAGCATCGCTAAGAACACATGCACCCGGACTCGTCCCTCATTGCGGTGACGGATTGGTCGGATGTCAAGATCGGTGTTAAAGCCCCGAAAGACACGTTCGACGTTTACGCGCAGGAACAGGCAAGTTACCGGCACGATACCACTTATATGCTGTCTGAGGATGTATACCTTGGGACAGTGCCCACTCAGGTAATTTCACTACTGCTTAGTATAGTACATATGTTCGAATTGTTGCAACCCAATCCAAGACCATTGCGCAACAATCCTGCGGATGTTTGCAAGCGTCTAACGCTGTGAGACAGCACATCCATAGAGTACTTACAACAGATGAGACTACTCTTGAACACCTTCTTTTCACTCATCTTCATGACTTCCAAGTAGAATCACTTGCAGGACCACCAAAAACGCTAATGAGGAGATTCGTAGTGTCAGATAAGTACCCGTTCCTTTCGCCAGAATGGATTGAGGCAGCAAGAAACCTCCGCAAAGAAGTTATGGAAAAGACGGGAAAGATTGAGTTCGAACTCAAGATGAATCAAATCGTAACGGACATACCCTTTCATGAACAGGAGTTACGTACCTACATCGATACCTCTCAGGGATTTCTTGACCTTGAGATAGGAGAGATCGAGAGCCCTGATGTAACCGTAACGATCGACTACGAAACCGCTAAAGCTCTATTTGTCGATCAAAATCCCCAGGCCGCAGTTGAAGCTTTCATGTCGGGAAAAATAAAGGTAACAGGTGATCTGACAAAGCTCCTTGCGCTCCAAGGAAACGTTTTTTCCTTTGAATCCTCCGAAGGTATTCCGACCCTTATAAAAAGCATCACGCTTTAGGAAAACATCGACAGAGGAACCTCTTCAATGACCTAAACAAGCTCAACGGTATCCCTTAATCCCTTGCAGGAAACCTCATAGATGAATCGTCAGGAAACAGTCTTGCTAACACATTGAAGTTTCCACTTCGACATCAGGCCATATATAGATCGACAGAGCTACCATAGAGAACCTGTTGTCCAAACGAAGGATTAGTAAATATCACGACTCGAGCCTTTTTCGGTCCAAAGACATTCCCAACTTGAAGTCCAGCGCTTTGAAGTGCCTGCTCCGCTTGCGCCAACGAGTCATCTATGACGTTTGGAACTGTGGTATATTGAGGACCCTGTGATATAACGAGTGCCACCGTAGTGCCGGGCAGAACCATTGATCCCGGCGAAAAACTTTGAGATATTACCTCACCAGAGGGAACCGTGTTCGAATAAGCATTAGACGTACTTACAGCTAGTTGATCAGAAGATAACGTCGAAGTAGCTGCCTGTTGCGACTCACCTACTACGTTAGGAACAGGCACTGGAGCAGGACCTTTTGATACAACTAACAAAACAGAGGAGTTAAACGGAGCCATCTGACCAGAGGTCGGGGACGAGGACATAACCAAGCCAGACTTTACACTCGATGAATACTGCGCCTGCACTTGATACTTCAAATGCTTTTGCGTCAAGACCTGTTCAGCCGCCGTTTCTGTCATACCTGCCAAGGGGGGAACAGGCACAGGCGGAGGACCCGCCGATAGCGTCAGATCAATGACATCCTTTTTGGCGATTACAGAACCAGCCTTTGGAAACTCAGACACCACAAGACCAGCAGGGATGCTAGAAGAGTATGTCTTTCCCGAGACAAGGGCTTTTAGTCCCACTTTATCGATCTTTGAGATCGCGTTCTTCGGAGCAAGCTGAAGCACCATAGGTACCTTGACACTTGTGGCATTTTCATAGAGGGTTGCACCAAAAAAGGCGATGGACGCAAGCACTGCTGTCACAAGCAACCATAAAAGGAGGCCCCGCCAACCTCCTAATAACCGCCTTATCCTACCTGTAGGTTGAGATGGCCCCCCAGGGTGCGATCTCTCCGCTTCAGTAGACATCGATGTTGCAACATAGGGATAAATCTGGTCATCGGACTCCAGGGGCATATGCTGAGTCGCGGACAATACCGTAGTAGATGCGTCAACCTCATCGTCAAAGACCGTTAGGGTACCAGCTTCAACGTCTTCTGCCAGAGGAGAGCTACGATAATAGCTCTGCGTAGAAACTCCCCCGTCACCTACGTCGACCACTGGAGACAGCGGAGAACTTCGTCCAATGACTTCCACAAACTCCTTCTTATGTAAAGGCACTATAGCCTCTGGCGGCTCGATAGCTCTTGAAAGCGTTAGTAACTCAGCGACAAACTCTTCCGTTTTAGGTCTTTCACTTGGATCTCGTCTCAAAGTCCTTGCTATGATCGGGCCCACGACTCCGGCTTCTTGCGGAGGGTGCACATCACCGTTAAGTCTCGCCCGAAGAACTTCAAAGGTGTCGTTGCCAGTGAATGGTAGTCGTCCCGATACCATCTCATATACGATAAGTCCAAGAGAATACAGGTCGCTTTGCTTCAAGGCCGCTACCCCATTAGCTTGCTCGGGAGATGCGTACTTTGCTGTACCTAGTAGCACGCCCTTAGGCTCACTCCAAGCTGGCTCGGCTAAAGTTCGCGCCAATCCAAAGTCAGCGATCTTGATGTTGCCCCCTTCATCAAAGATTAAGTTTGCCGGTTTGAGGTCTCGATGTATATAGTTTCGGCTGTGTGCATAGTCAAGTCCCGACGCACATTGCAGAGCAATCTGCACAACCTGTGCTTGGGTAGGTTGCCAACCCGTAGCTAAGTGCTCTCTAAGCGACCCACCATTCAGCAGTTCCAACACCAGATAAGGACCTGTTAAAGACTCTCCCCAATCATAAACTGACATGATCGAAGGGTGAGACAGTGCCGCAGCCGCCTTGGCTTCTTCTCTGAAGCGTCGCAAGAATACCTTGTCGCTTGCCAGCTGGGAATGTAAGAGCTTGATCGCAACAGCTCGAGACAAGATGGAGTCAAAGGCCAGATAGACATCCCCAGAGGCCCCATGGCCGATGGAGGCCAAAAGTTTGTATCTACCGCCAAGTACAAGGCCTAACTTGTCTCCAACTCTATTAGATCCGTTCAGTTAATTCACCTTACGCCAGATATTAGACTTTTCCAACTTATCCAACTTTATCTAGGTTGCCACGTTCCAATATATTCAAGAACTCATTCTCATCGACGATCCTAACGCCTAAGCGCTCAGCTTTTGTCAACTTAGAAGTACCTGGATTAGCCCCCACAACAAGATAACTAGTTTTAGACGAGGGAGCCGACGTCACCTTCCCTCCACGGTCTCTAATCGCTTGTTCTGCCCCCTCACGAGTAAAACTTTCGAGAGTTCCGGTGACCACAAAGGACAAACCCGACAAGATCGGTTCAAAGTTATCACCAGGAACCTCCGATGAGGTTGCTACTCCTAATCCAATTTGAACAAGAGACTCTACAAGAGCTCGAGTGACAGGATCTTGAACGTAACACACCACCGAATTGGCTATTATCTCGCCTAGGCCATCGATCTCGCTCAGTTCAGACGCCTTTACAGTCAACAAGGCAGACAATGACTTGACCTTACTTGCGATTTTGATGGCTGCAGTAGTGCCTACATGTCTAATCGAAAGGCCAACTATGACCCTATACAGCGGTCGACTCTTTGACTCTTCAATAGCATCAATGAGCTTCTTGGCGGACACTTCGGCGAACTTATCGAGCTTCAAAAGATCATCAATCTTAAGTTTGTAAATGTCAGACGGATCCGCTACCAGATGTGCGGATACTAGCTGAAAGACTCTCTGTTCCCCCAATCCTTCTATATCCAGGGCCTCCCGAGAAGCAAAATGAGCGATACGTTGGACGATCTGGCCAGGACAGCGATAGTTTATGCAGAAGTGGTCGGACTCATGTTCACTCCTAATTAAAGGTCCACCACACATTGGACAGACTTTCGGGAAACTCCATGGTTGGGAGTCGGGAGGTCTTGACGACAGAATCGGTCCCACGATCTCAGGAATTACGTCACCAGCTTTCCTGACAACAACGGAGTCCAAGGGACGTACATCTTTTAGTTTGACTTGATCTTCATTGTGTAACGTGGCCAAAGACACAGTAGACCCTCCCACAAAGACTGGCTCCAAAACTCCAAAGGGGGTGGCCTTCCCAGATTTTCCTATGGAAACCATGATGTCTTTAAGTCGTGTTATGCGTTCTTCGGGCGGAAACTTGAATGCTATAGCCCAACGTGGCGCTCTTGATGTTGTGCCGAGCCTCTCTCTCAATTTGAGATCATTAAGCTTAATAACGGCTCCGTCTATCTCAAAGTCCAAGTCATGACGGTGCTCATTTAGTGAATTGATCTTCTGGACAACATCGGTTTCTGATGTAGTCAAAGAGATAAGCGTACTCACTGGAAAGCCAAGGTCACGAAGGTACTCAAGAGTTTGAACATGAGTTGTGAAGTTCGGTCCGCCTCTAGTTTCTCCAAGTTGGTAAGACCAAAAACTCAAAGATCTTCTTGCTGTAATCTTGGGGTCTTTTTGGCGAAGTGATCCAGCAGCTGAGTTGCGAGGATTGGCAAAAACGGGCTTGTTTTGAACTAGTTGCTGCTCGTTGAGGTCCTTGAACGCCTCTATTGGCATATATACCTCGCCACGCACCTCCAGTAGATGGTTGGCGCCTCGCGGAAACTTAATGCGTTTGGGAATGACAGAGATCGTCTCCACGTTTGCCGTTACATCTTCACCGACTTCTCCATTACCTCGGGTAGCCGCCCTGGTCAAAACGCCCTCTTCATAAACCAACGATATTGCAAGACCGTCAATCTTAGGTTCGAACACAAACTCTGCTTCAGCGTGGTTTGAGGCTTCAAGATGCAAGGCTCCCCTTCTCACCCTCTGGAACCACTCTTTAAGCTCCTCTATTGAAAACACATTGTCCAGGCTCATCATTGGTGATACATGGCGAACTGGGGTAAACAATCTACTTAGAGGACCCCCGACTTTTTCAGTAGGAGATTCAGGGACTTTCAGTTCCGGAAATTCCTGTTCCAGCTCCTTGAGTTCTCTAACGAGCTGATCGTAGTCATAGTCCGAGATTGTTGGACTGTCCTTGAGGTAGTAGGCGACGTTGGCCTCTTCGATAATCTGACGAAGCCGAGCAACCCGCTTGAAAGCCGTGTCGAAGTCTTCCATACCTAGCCCTTCACTAAAGCAGATCCTAACACGACATCGTCTTCATAAAATGCCAAAAGCTGGCCAGGAGCCACTCTTCTTCTAGGCTCAAGATACTCCAACTTGTCATCTAAGAGTCGAGCCGAAACTGTAGGTCCATGAGCAGCTCCTTGAACCTGCAGAACCTTGTTCTTTAGGGTATGTTCATGACCATCCACGCTGACTAGGTTACGGACACTTTGGGTGGTCGTTAAAAGGTCGCGCTCCGATCCCAGGACTATGGTGGCAGTGCTGGGGTCTTTGGTTAATACATAGTGACGCTTTGCATCACCAAGGGTACCTACACCTTTTCTTTGTCCTACCGTAACGGTCTCAAAGGTAAGGTCAAGGTTCACTTCTTCTTCCGTAACTGTATCGATAACTCGAGCTTTCCTGAGCGGAATCCTCCCTTTTAAAAAGTTACCCCGCCCCTCAGACTTCGTAATGAAGCAGACCTCTAAAGAATCAGCCTTATCTGCTGTTCTAAAACCCATATTGCGCGCCACTTCTCGAACTTCTGGTTTCGGATACTTTCCAATTGGGAGGATCAAACGTTCGATCTGTTCGTGTTTAAGCATGGAGAGCACATAGGACTGATCTTTGGCTCTGTCCACTCCTCTTTTCAAGAACACTCTTCCGTTGATCTCAACCACTTGGGCGTAATGACCCGTAGCTAGGTAGTCAAATCCTAAGCGGACAGCTCGCTCCAGCAAGAGATCAAACTTTATGTAGCGGTTGCACTCAGCACATGGATTCGGAGTCTCTCCATCGCTATGTGAACGGACGTAAGGAGCAACAACTTTTTGTTCAAACTCGTCAGTAAAGTTGAAAACAAAGTGCTTGATTCCCAGTTGAGCGGCAACCCTACGGGCATCTTCCACGTCTGAAACCGAGCAGCATCCAGAGTCGGAACTCCCTCCCCAAAGTTTCAAAGTAGCACCAACAACCTCGTGACCCTGTTGAACCAAAAGGCCCGCCGCCACAGAAGAGTCGACGCCTCCGGACATCGCCACCATTACTTTTGCCAAAGCTTACTCCCAATTCTTTCACAATTTTCCCGTGTTCCTGGTCTCTCAAGCAGTACGCTTCATGGCCTAAAAGAAACGTCAAGATCCGAAAGCACGGACGCGCAAAGTGCTGGCCTATCGGTTATGACTCCGTCAACCCCTACGTCCACCAAGTGCTCCATCTGCGTTCGTTCATTGATCGTCCACACATGTACTGCTACGCCGCAGTCATGTGCAAACTCAACGAAAGAGGAGTCTAAATACTCAATTCCTCCATATGAAGCAGGTATTTGAAGGGCTGCATATGGTAATGGCAAGGTTTCCGGTCTCTGACGATCTGCAAGAAAGTCGTTATAAAACTTCAACGCCTCTTCTGGTGAAGCTGCAGTATGAACATCTGAGTAAAGCGCACGTACGCGATCGAGTGGACCCTGGAGAAAAGAAGCGAAGATAGTACGATCAGCAAGTCCCTTTTCGCGAATCAAAGAAACCAGCTTCGATTCGAACTCGGCTTCAGCACCTATATCTTCTTTGATGTCAACATTAATGAACGCATCACCACAAGCCTCCACCACCTCTTGGAGTGTCGGAACTTGAAAACGTGGATCCTCCTTTGCCAATCCCCGATAAACGTAGGCAGACTCCTCCAAAATATGACTCTCTTCAGTGCCGTCATCAGCGAAGTAAAAAGCCGCATCTAATGCCTTTATCTCGGCCAAAGTAAAGTCACGTACGTTGCCACATCCATTGGTTGTTCTCTCTAACGTATCATCATGAAGACATACCGCCTGAAGATCTTTTGTGGGATGGACATCAATTTCAATCGCCGTTGCACCACCATAAAGAGCTTTTTCAACTGCATAAATAGTTGAGGATGGGGCTTCCAAAGCACCTCCTCGATGGGCATAGTTCAAAACTCTTCTACTGATCCATGGATTAGACATCATTAATACCCTAGTTAGTAAACTATCCTTTCAGGAAATGCTTGATCACATACTTCTCGATTTTGTTGCCAATCTAAAGTCCTCGCTCGAAAGCTCGATGCTCGAAAAAGCTGGCGTTGAAGAGCGATTCCAAGTAGATGTTTGGCTCGGTGACATTAGTTTTGAAACATCTTACTCTCTTCCAGGGGAAGACAATCCACCTACCGTTAGAGCCGATATATCGGTCGAATGGCCTACTTGGAGCCAGAGTAACTTTCGCTCTTGGACACTTGGCGAGGGATTCGAAGAAGGAGCTGACATCAACGTCGAGATTGCTATAAGAGCTCAACATAAACGGGGATCTCTTGTAGTTGACGAGTACATAAACTCTCTTCCAAGCCATTCGCCAGAGATGTTCTCCACTAGATTTGAGTTAACTTCGGTATCGAGTGAGTCAGCTTACGACCCAAACTCCAAAGAGAAAGAGAACTCCTTGGAGTTTGTCTTCGACGCAACTTTACACCTAGACGAGAGCTTTGTCGAAGATGCGCTAGGACTTGAAAGAGAACTTGAACCCTTCGGAGCTTGGACGGCATCACTACTGGTCAAGGTGTCTGACCTAAAGCTCAACACATCAGGTGACATAGAGTGAGCTAATGCATCTGTCGGCTATTTCGAGTATCTCTAAAAAGACTGTCGGCCTTAACGGGTCCCCAGCTCCCAGGAGGATACGTATAGACGTCTTCAATGTCTAGTATTCCGTCAACTATTCTCCACGATTCGAGCACGGATTCTTCAGTTGCAAATCTTGCATGATCACCAACGACTGCATCTTCGATGAGCCTAGAGTAGCTGTCCGCTCCTTGATTCGGCAACTCCTCGCTCTCGGAGATCGTCAACTCGACTGGATGGGGTGTCATATGTGATCCTGGTAGTTTGGACAAGACTCTAAGTGCAATTTTCCCGTCGGGCTTAAACCTGAAGACGAATTTGTTAGGTTCCAATGCCCCAGTTCCTTCCGTACTGAATAAGTTTTGAGGAGGAACTTTGAACTCCACCACTGCCTCCGTCACCGTCTCAGCCATGTTTTTCCCAGATCTCACTAAAAACGGCACTCCACTCCAACGCCAAGACTCAATAAAACATCTAAGAGCAAAAAATGTCGGTGTCTTTGACTCTGCGTCCACCCCTTTTTCATATAGATAGCCCTTATACCTACCAACGACAACGTCGTGAGGAGTGATCACTGGCATCGCGCGCAAAACCTTCAGCTTTTCATCTGAAATAGATCTTGAATCAGTATCTATAGGAGGTTCCATAGCCAACAGACAAAGCAACTGCAGAAGGTGGTTTTGGAAGACATCACGAATGGCTCCAACGGAGTCGTAAAATCCGCCACGTCCTTCAATGCCGAAGTCCTCTGCCATGGTTATCGTAACCTGATTTACATAAGTTCTGTTCCAAAGCGGCTCGAGGACCGCATTGGCGAATCTAAATACCATAAGATTTTGGATCGCCTCTTTACCCAAAAAGTGATCAATCCTAAATATCCTGGAGTCAGGGAAAACTGCGGTCAAACAAGAGTTTAACTCAACCGCGGAACGATAGTCTCTGCCTAAAGGCTTCTCCACGATCAGTTTTCCTCTTTTCGTAAGACCTACGTCCTCGAGCGCCGTACACACTTTTTCAAACATGGAAGGGGGAATCGCCAGATAAAAGAGAACGTCCTGACCCTCCTCAATGTGACTTCGAAGATTCTGGAAGGTTTGCGGATCGTTATAATCTCCCGCTTGATACCTCAGATCCGCCAAGAATTCATCAAGAACGTGCTCTTGCACATGAGAACCTTGAGATTGACAGATCGCTTCTTGAGCTACCTTTCTAAAGTCTTCATTACTGTAAACAGTCGAAGAGACACCTATGACGCTGAGTTCCACCTCCTTGCGAGCTCGAAGGAGATACAGCGCAGGTAATAGCATCTTACGAGAGAGATCTCCCGACGCTCCGAAAAGCACAAATACAGCTTTTAGAGGCTTTTCACTGCTAAGTTGGGATTCAACCAAACCTTCTAAATCCCTCGTCTCTTGTACTTCTTCAACTGACAACTTCTACCTCCACGAAAAGAACTCCGAGAGCGTTGATATTCACAAACAGTAAAAACGGTCACTTATCGAACTGCTACTTCTTAGAGGCGGGCAGCTCACAGATGACGAAGAGAACCCCGCTTACCCATACTTACACCTTAGCTTCGTAGACTCTTCCCGCAGGCCTAGCGCATCAAAGATAACGGCTCACTACCTCTAGCAGCGGCTTAGCAGGTCTCGCACCATAGTGGGATATCACCTCGGTTGCACAGTCAACCCCGAGTTGACAACAGGTTTGCAGATCGAACTCTCTAGCCATCCCAAAGAGGAAACCGGCTGCAAAGATATCACCAGCACCCGTTGTATCTACAACTTTGACTTTTGAATCCGCCGGTACCTGAATGTGATCCTCACCAGAGAATCCCCTGGCCCCATTAGGTCCTAATGTGATCACACCTTTCATCTCTTGCTCTGCGAGTGCGTGCGCGGCATATTCCATATCGGAGATATCGAGAAGTGACTCATACTCAGCCTCGTTCCCAAACAGCATCGATATGGCACCATCTCTCATGAGTTCCAAGATGTCTTTCTTCATGCGCTTGACAAGCAAGTAGTCAGATAGTGACAGTACAACATTTGCTCCATTTTTCACCAGCTCCGGAAGAT
>JAJYGA010000160.1 GCA_021785255.1 Actinomycetes bacterium | reverse complement strand
CTGAGAGAAAGTGATAGAGAGAACCAGGCTCTAATAGGGTAGAACAAAAGGCAGCTGTTGCAGTGAGACGGGCCTGGGGGTTTTCAGTTCCTAACATAGAAATAGTCTATCTGAACAGGACCTATGCTTCCACTACCACCTAAATAGCCTTCTCATTTTCCCCTCATTTTGGGGTGATGTTGTTCAGCAGAGTCCTAGCCAGGAACGTAGACTCCATAGACCTCTCTCAATACGTCGCTGACCTCGCCTAAGGTTGCATATACTCGAAGAGCTTCCTTCATCGGATACATCAGGTTTGTACCTTCAACTGCCGCTTGTCGTAGATCATCAAGCGCTCTCTCAACAGGTTCTTGGTTACGCGTAGCTTTAAGTCTTTTCACGCGCTCTGCCTGCTTTAACTGTTGCATTGGGTCAATGGGGAAGACCTCTGGTTCCGCTTCGTTCAACTCATTAAAGCGGTTCACTCCAACAATGACTTTCTCACCAGAATCAACTCTTTTAGCATAATCATAAGCAGCTCTATCGATCTCGTCTTGCATATACTCAGCCTCGATGGCCGACACCGCACCACCAAGACGATCAATCTCGTTCAAGTATGCCCAGGCCGCCTCTTCAATTTGATCGGTAAGGGTTTCGATAAAATACGATCCCCCCAACGGGTCCACAGTATCTGTAACTCCGGATTCAAAGGCTATGACCTGTTGAGTTCGAAGAGCAATTTTCGCGGCTTTTTCCGTTGGCAGACCCAATGCCTCGTCGTATCCATTTGTGTGCAAACTCTGAGTGCCACCGAGCACAGAGGCAAGTGCCTGTAGTGCCACGCGGACAATATTGACCTCCGGCTGCTGTGCGGTAAGAGTCGATCCGCCTGTCTGGGTATGAAACCTCAGTAGTAGAGACTTAGGGCTTTTGGCACCGAATCGGTCTCTCATGATCAATGCCCACATCCGTCTTGCGGCCCGATACTTGGCAATCTCTTCAAAAAAATTGTTGTGGGCATTCCAAAAGAAACTTAAACGAGGTGCGAAGTCATCCACCGCCAGACCAGCTTGGAGCGCTGCGTCTACGTACGCGATGCCATTTGCCAGCGTAAAAGCAATCTCCTGAACTGCAGTAGAACCAGCTTCCCTTATGTGATACCCCGAAATGGAGATGGTATTCCAGTTTGGGAGGTTCTCCTTGCAATAAGAAAAGATATCCGTCACGATTTTCATGGAATGGCGAGGAGGGTAGATATATGTTCCCCTTGCCACATATTCCTTTAAGATATCATTTTGAATCGTTCCACCAAGTTTTTTCGAATCAGCTCCGCTTTCCTCTGCAACTAGTTCATATAAGAGCAACAAGATAGAAGAGGTGGCGTTAATGGTCATCGACGTCGTAACTTCCTCTAAAGGAAGTCCAAAAAGAAGAAGTCTCATGTCCTCCAGGGAGCTAATTGCTACTCCTACCCTACCCACCTCTCCTTCTGCTCTTGGGTGGTCAGAGTCATATCCCATTTGAGTTGGCAGATCAAATGCACATGAAAGGCCGGTCTGGCCAGCAGCTAAAAGAAACTTGAATCTCTCATTAGTAGCTTCAGCAGTACCAAACCCTGCATACTGCCTCATGGTCCAAGGTTTTCCCCTGTACATGTTCGGATATATTCCTCTTGTGTAAGGGAATTCACCAGGCTTTGCAAGCTTTCCCTTCGCCGACCAATTCTTGAGATCACTCTCGTCGTACAGAGGTCTTATGGGGATATCTGAGTCTGTGCGTACTTCATGGTTGGACATATTAGAAAGCCTACCAATTCGGACGCGTTAAGGTTGTTCGAGTCCTCCTCTAACTTCTCGTCACTCTTCATCCCAACAACCTCCCAAACAATCTTAAATAAGTGCGTTCACTGGGTGAGGCATGCATAGATTATCGTACTCAGCGATCACTATTTGATTCGGATCCAAGGAGCACGCTGGACAGTTAGGATCTCGCTTTAAGTTAAACGTTCGAAAGGTTTCGTCCGTAGCTTCATAAGTAAGCAAACGTCCCGCTAAAGACTGCCCGATCCCAAGTATGATCTTAATTGCCTCCATTGCCTGTATAGATCCAATGATGCCGGGCAATACACCTAAAACGCCAGCCTCAGCGCATGAGGGAGCTAACTCCGGAGGCGGAGGTTCCGGCACAAAACATCGATAACAAGGTCCGACATAAGGGTAAAACACAGTAACGGAGCCTTCAAATCGGAATATAGATCCGTGGACAACAGGGATGTTTGCCTTAAGCGACGCATCATTTACCAAGTATCGAGTAGGAAAGTTGTCTGTCCCATCCACGATGACGTCGTAACCAGAGATGATGTCTTCGATGTTGGAAGCAGAAAGTCGAACGTCATAGGTATTTACCTCAACATCAGGATTCAGCAAGTTGATGCTCGTCTTAGCAGAATCAACCTTTCTCTCTCCAATACGATCCACATTATGAATGACTTGACGCTGAAGATTGGACGCATCAACAACATCCATATCTATAACTCCAATGGTACCTACCCCTGCGGCAGCCAAGTAGAGGGCCGCAGGAGAACCAAGTCCGCCAGCACCAAGCAGCAACACTTTAGCGTTCAGCAGCTTTAATTGACCTTCCTCTGCCACCTCCGGAAGAAGCAGGTGACGACTGTATCGATTACGTTGTTGTGCTGTAAGCGACCTTGGCACGCTCCAACTCCGACCATCGTCTTTCCATTTATTGAAGCCACCGACCATCGACAGGACGTTACGGTAGCCCAGATCTTGGAGCGTCTTGGCGGCAAAAACTGATCGCACCCCTCCCGCGCAATAGATCACTATGGGTTGATCCTTATCTGGTACACGGTTATCTATCTGCAGTTCCAGGTTGCCTCTTGGAATAAACACGGCGCCAGGGACAGCGCCTTGTTCGAACTCATCGAACTCCCTGACGTCTAAAAAGGTCCAACCTGACCGCAAATATTCATCTGCTTGATCAGTAGTAACCTCACGTATCTGCGACTTCACTTCGCCTAGCAGATCCCTAAAACTAGCCACTCGATCCCCTTTTGGTACAACGTCATTAAATATTACCTTTTCTATCGACAATATAAGCTCATCAGCGGCTCAAGAGATGACAGAAAAGATCAGCTAGAAAACACGCACGGATTCGTCGAACGGTCGGCGACCCACAACTCTAGAAGATCCTGACGGCTCCGAAGTGGTCGGAACCCCTATTGCAATAGCTCCGACGAAAAGCAACTCCTCAGGAATCTCAAAAAATGATCGCAGCTGTGAGAAACCACGATCAATCGAGAAGAACAAAGCACCAAGTCCACAATTTGCAGCTGAAAGCAAAGCTAACATCACAGCAGCTCCCGCATCCACATACCAATAGGGTGTCGGCCATGACTCCTCAGAGTCCCAACCAGAATAGGACTTGTCTTTAGTCTGATATCTCCGGATATACCTTTGCTTGTTTGCCAAAACGACAATGACAGCCTGCGCGTAATCAAGCCCTTTATGATTGTTGCTACTATCAAGCCATCCAGGAGTAGTTACACATGACCAAAAGTGTTCTCTCGCTAGAGGAGTTTTGACAACCACAAACTCCACGCCCTGAGCAAACCCTGCCGACGGTCCTTGAAGTGCCGCTCTCACCACCTTCCCAAGAACTTCGTCAGAGATCCTTTCGTCCAAAAACGAACGTGTCATTCTTCGTTTTTTTAATAGAGCTTCGAACTCCACGGCACCATCCAATCACTCGGATCATAGATATTTCGCACATTTCACTATATTTCATATCTTTTCATGCTATAGTCTCCAATACGATCAGGCAAGGAGGCCACAATGGAAACCACAAAGGACATTCACCTTTCTCGCAGACAAAGATGCAACGACTCTCCTGGGGAGTTCGAGCTGGGACCATCCCTGCGGATACTCTCCTGGCGAGATCCAATCCTTGATCGACACGGGTTTCCCGTCAGTTCAGAATATGCAGAACTTTTCTGGTTGCCTACTCTAGGGCCCTCAGTCCTATGGCTATTACGCCGAGTATCATCTCTTCTGACTAGAGTCAACGACTCCGTCACAATTGAGAGCGAGCTTCTTGGAGCAATGTTGGGTCTAAAGTATGGCAAAGCACGCGACTCATTAATTGAAAAAACTATACGCCGATGCATATATTTCTCCGTTGCCAAGATTGTCGGTTCCGACTCCATCGCTTTCAAGACGTCGCTAGGACCTTTGTCACAACGGCAGTTGGATCGGCTTCCCGAAGCGTTGAAAGCTCTCCATTCAAAGTGCTCTCCGCAAGATCTGAGTGCAAGACTTATGCGTGAAGAGCTTCAAGCCAAGAAGCTCGCAATGACACTAGTTCAGATGGGAGTCGCAAATGACGAAATTCCATCTGAACTAGAAGTACTCAACTTCGAAAGTGACGTGGCTGCCAGGGTGGCCACCTCGCTACTTTAGAGCAGCCATCGGCAGATGGTTCTCACTCCAAATCCTGTGCCACCTTTGGAGAGGTACCCGTCATCACTTTCCGATCGGGCTGGTCCGGCTATGTCTAGATGAACCCATGGTACATCTCCGACGAACTCTCTAAGCAAGAGTCCCGCAGACAAGGTACCTGCTTGTCCCGCTTGACCAATATTTTTCATATCGGCTATCTCAGATTCAATATGTTTCTTATATCGCTTTGGCAAAGGAAGTGGCCAAAGTTCCTCACCTGCCAACAGCGAAGCTTGTCTGACTTGGGATACCAAAGCGTCGTCGTTGCCCATGATACCCCCGATCTCTACCCCAAGCGCCACGACGCATGCTCCGGTCAAGGTCGCGATATCTAGTATTTGCTCGGCACCATCTTCGACCGCAAGTGCTAGTGCGTCCGCAAGAACAAGACGCCCCTCAGCATCGGTGTTGAGAACCTCGATTGTCTTACCAAGACGAGTCTTTAACACATCGCCCGGCTTCTGAGCTTTTCCTGACGGCATATTTTCCGTGAGGGCCATATACCCATAGACCTCATGACGGCATTCTAGAGCTGACAGGGCGGCCATTGACGCCAACACAGCCGCCGCACCAGACATATCGGTCTTCATGGTCATCATGCCTGTGCCTGACTTTAAAGAAAGGCCACCGGAGTCAAACGTTATCCCTTTGCCGACCAAAGCGGTTCTTTTAGTCCCAGAGTCAGAAGTGGCCGGAACATAATGAAGCCGCAACATCCTCGGAGGTTCATTCGAACCTCGTGCAACTCCCAAAAGACCGCCGAGCCCTTCCTCTGCGGCTTTGTTCTCATCCCATATTCGAAGTTCAAGTCCGTGGACCGTGGCAACCTCTTGGGCAATCTCCGTAAATCTCCGAGGTGTCATTACAGAGGGAGGTTCATTAATTAGATCGCGAGCAAGAGCCACCGCTTCAGCAACAATCTTGGTCTTCTTCGCAGACTCTCGAACCATTTCAACGTCAGCAACTGGAACGCTCAGCTGTACAGACTTAAGCTTGCCCTTTGAACCTTCGTTCCTGGTTCTGTAAGTGTCAAAACTGTAAGAACCCAAATATACACCTTCCAACAGAGCGGAGATGAGATCTCCATACGCTGATTCAGACGACGAGAGCGCTTCCAGTTCAACAAAGATAGAACTAACGTCGCTAGCGGATCTAACCAGCATGGCACCAAATCGCCTCATATCATCGATCTCTAGACTCGCTCGCGAACCCATATAAGCTTCATATATAAGCTTTCCATCTCGAACGGATGGTCTTATATCCCCCAGCTTAAATTTGTTTATCCCTTTGGGCGTATCTGTAAATCTTGCGACATAATTCTTAACGTCCGTATCTTGGGAATCGCCTTTGCCAGCACCTTCCCCTGCTACTGATATCTCCAACGTTAGACTCAATCGTGCTCCTTTCTAAAGACCTCTTTAGTTTTGAGGATCTCTCCATCTTGCCATCTCGCCATAACCCACAAAAGGTCCGACAATCGATTTAAATATCGCCCAACTTCCGTCTCTGGGATCTGTTGGACATAGACAGCTGAAGCTCGCTCCGCTCGGCGAGCAGTAACTCTCGCCCAGTCGAGATATGCAGAAACTGCATTACCGCCTGGCAGCACAAACTCTCTGGGCATCACAAAGAGCGTCGAGATACGGTCTATCTCGTTCTCGAGCCAACCTATCATCGACGGTACAACTAGCGTTTTCTCTGGTACCAACTTATTGCGATTCTCGGGCAAGGTAGCGACTTCCGCCATCAGCACCCAAAGATCTGTTTCGAGGCGAATGCACAGTTGTCCAACTTCCCCGTCAGAAGAAAACGCCCTCGCCAAGCCAATAGCGGCTTGAGTTTCGTCAACGGCACCGTTTAGCTCTATCTGAACGGAGTCTTTGCTAACCCTTCCTCCAAAAAGAAGGCCAGTAGAACCATCGTCGCCTTTTTTTGTGTATATCTTCACTTCTGAAAGAAACTAGTGGTAAGGTGCTCAAGTACTTCCCGTATTCTGGTAAGAATGAGCAACTATTTAGACATCGTCCATGACAGAATTGTCTTCTTTGACGGTGCCATGGGCTCAAATCTTCAACTTCTTGATCTCTCAGCTGATGACTTCGGCGGTGAAACTCTAGAAGGCTGCAACGAGGCACTTGTCCTGCACTCCCCAGCATCTGTGGCCAAAATTCACGATTCCTTCTTGGCTGTCGGCTGCGATGTAATCGAGACCAATACATTTGGAGCATTCTCGGTCGTACTGTCAGAGTATGGACTACAAGATCAAACTTATGAAATAAATAAAAAGGCAGCTGAACTTGCACGAGACGTCGCCAAGGATTACAGCACGAAAGAAAAGCCTCGTTTTGTTGCTGGGAGCCTCGGCCCTGGCACCAAGTTGCCATCGCTCGGTCAAATAAGTTTCGATGAAATAGTAAGTGCGTACGAAGAGCAGTGCCAGGGATTAATCGATGGTGGTGTCGACCTCCTTCTCTTTGAGACCATGTTCGACCTCCTAACTGCAAAAGCTGGAATCGTCGCTGCTCGAAGGGCTATGGCCCGAGCCGGGAAGACCCTTCCCATCCAGGTCCAAGTAACCATGGAGCTTACTGGACGAATGCTGCCAGGCACAGAGATTTCAGCCGCTCATACAGCACTTGCAGCGCTGCAACCAGATGTAATAGGCATAAACTGCGCTACCGGCCCTAAAGAGATGGCTGAGCATCTTAGATATCTATCTGCATCATCGGAGATACCGATCTCATGTCTGCCCAACGCCGGACTTCCGTCGGTAGTAGACGGGAAAATGCACTACGATCTAACGCCTGAGGAGTTGGCAGAATACCATAAGCGTTACATAACAGAGTACGGCATCTCTGTCGTAGGCGGTTGCTGCGGTACAACACCTGAACATCTTAAAGCTGTCATAGATGCAGCTGAAAACTTAGAACCTAAAACTCGAACAATAAGCAAAGATCCAGCACTTACCTCTTTATACAGTGCCGTTTCGCTGCGTCAAGATCTTGCATATCTAGCCGTTGGTGAACGAACTAATGCAAACGGATCCAAAAGATTTCGCGAGGCAATGTTGAGCGAAGATTGGGATACCTGCGTCGAAATGGCTCAAGAACAGCTGAAAGATGGCGCTCACGTGATCGACTTATGTGTGGACTACACAGGATCAGACGGAGTAGCAATCATGGGGCTCTTGGCCAAAAAACTAGCTACTCAATCGACGCTCCCTATAATGATCGATTCCACAGAAGCAGACGTTGTTGAAACCGCCTTAAAATATCTGGGGGGAAGAGCTGCAATAAACTCCGTCAACCTTGAAGACGGCAGCGAGCCTGGAACTCGTCTTGACAGCTTTTTGAACCTGGCTCGGCAGTATGGCGCAGCCGTGGTCTGTACATGTATAGACGAGCAAGGGCAAGCTAGAACTGCAAATTGGAAGCTCGACGCTGCCACGGCAATATACGAACTTGCGACGTCCAAGTACGGATTGCGGCCTGAAGACTTGATCTTCGACCCGCTTGTTCTACCGATCTCCACTGGCATGGAAGAGTCTCGCAAAGACGGTATAGAAACAATAGAAGGGATCCGTCTCATCAAGGAGAAGTACCCGGACTCCTTCACGATAATCGGCCTTTCCAACATATCTTTCGGACTCAATCCAAGGGCTCGAGAAGCCCTGAACTCTGTCTTCTTGGACGAGTGTCGCAAGGCAGGTTTAGACGCCGCTATTGCTCATCCTTCAAAAATAATCCCTTTACATAAAATCCCTGAAACTGTTTTAGACGTCTGCCTCGAGCTTATCTACGACAAAAGGACCGACTCTTACGATCCCCTGCAGAAGTTAATCGAACTTTTCAATGATCCAAACCAAAACGTCAACGAAGACACCGTAACGCTTGAGTCTCTCCCTGTGGAGGAGCGCCTGTATAAAAGGATAGTTGATGGAAATCGCAAAGGTCTTGAAAGCGACTTGCAAGAAGCCCTAGACGTTGGTTATAAGCCACTTGATGTTATAAACGACTTCCTTCTAGAAGGTATGAAGGAGGTTGGTGATCTATTTGGCTCTGGCAAAATGCAACTTCCGTTTGTTCTATCGTCTGCAGAGACGATGAAGGCAGCAGTAGCTTATTTAGAGCCATTTATGGAGATAAAGGATTCGGCAAACAAAGGACGAATTGTACTTGCCACAGTAAAGGGAGATGTACACGATATCGGGAAAAACCTTGTCGACATCATATTAACCAACAACGGATATGAGGTCAAGAACCTTGGCATCAAAGTTTCCATATCTGAGATGATCAATGTCGCGAAGGAAACTCAAGCAGATGCCATTGGAATGAGCGGCTTGCTTGTAAAGTCAACGTTGATCATGAGAGAAAATCTAGAAGAGTTAGAGGCGCAAAACCTCAGTCATCTTCCTGTAATCCTTGGAGGCGCAGCACTTACGCGTACCTATGTAGAGAGAGATCTGCGATCGATCTATAGTGGAAGACTTTTCTACGGGAAAGATGCGTTTGAAGGTCTCGATGTCATGAACAAACTTATCGATATTAAGTATGGGAAGCTGGAAGATCCAGAGTTCGGTCGAAAAATTAGCGATAAGAAAGTCTTTAGACAGATAGGCGGACAAGGAGCTAGGTCAGAAGCTCCAGCTTCTTTCCAAAGATCGCCGGAGGTCGAAGTCGACAATACTATTTTCTCGCCACCATTCATTGGAACAAAAGTCATAAAGGGAATTCCCTTGGACGAAATAGCTCAATATCTCAACGAAACCGCCCTTTATCGTCATCAGTGGGGCTATCGTCCTCAAAATGGTGAAAGCGATGCCGAGTTTAAAACTCGAATACGAGGAGTACTCCGACAAGTACTAGACAACGCTAAAAAGCACCAGCTTCTAGTTCCGATGGTTGTTTACGGCTACTTCCCAGTTGCAAGCAATGGAAATGATCTATTAGTTTACGAAGATGCGAGTAAGTCACGAATCTTAAGCACCTTCACGTTCCCACGACAAAAGAAGGAACCATATCTATCTATTTCGGACTTCTTTAGACCCGTAGATGCTGCCGAAACAGACTATGCAGCATTTCACGTTGTTACGATGGGGACTAAGGTTTCTGAAGTAGCGAAACAGTTATTCAATGAAAACAAATATCAAGACTACCTCCATCTTCATGGACTGGGCGTTGAGATGGCCGAAGCATTGGCAGAATACTGGCATCGACGCGTCCGCGAGGAATGGGGGTTTGCGGATCAAGACGGACCGACACTAAGTGGACTTTTCAAGCAGCAGTATCGTGGGGGCAGATACTCATGGGGCTATCCAGCTTGTCCTGATCTAGAAGACAACCTCAAAGTTGTTGTTCTCTTAGATGCAAAGCGTATCGGGGTGGAGGTTAGTGAAGAATACCAACTTCATCCAGAGCAAACAACCACAGCAATAATTTGTCACCATCCTAAGGCAAAGTACTTCATTGCTTAGCATCTAGTGTCCCTCATCAGAGTTTCCTTGCATAAGGGAATTTTCACCCCTCCTGTGAGCACAAGCTACTGGTCAGCTATTAGCTGTCAATCCAGCGAATGGTTCTGTAGTTGTAAGAGACATCCTTAGTTCATCTGGAAAGTTCACCCCTGTGTATGCACTATCTGCCAATGGAACAAACATCTATGCTTTTGTTAGCGTCAACCACTGGGACACTACCTACCCAACAAGTTATACTCTATAAAATAAACGCCTTAGACGGATCTGTTCTAACTCGAGAAGTACTAAGTGGTCTTCACCCAAACGCTGGTGTAGGGGAAGTAGTTGTACAAGATAATCAGATACTAATAAATGGAGTTCACTCCATTCACACTTTGAGCGTTGACTGATTTGAACTCAAAGCTGAAAGAACCAAAGGAGACATCGACGTCTATGAGACTTCCAAAACACTTTAGTTCCTCACTGGTTGTCCTGATACTGAGTGCAGTAGTTCTTAGTTCTTGTGGAGCTACAGCGTCTTTGTCGTCTTCAACTACAACCACGTCTCAGCCAACGACTTCAACAACTGTTGCCACATCTACAACGACTTCTGCACCTCCTAGCACGACGACAACAGCTACTCAACAGAGCAACGTCGTTACTAGGTGTCATGCTTCACAGTTGAGCTTTTCTTTTTCACAGTTCGGTGCATTTGCCAGCCAACAACTAAGTGTCATATTCAGATACACCAATACCTCAAATGTGACCT
>JAJYGA010000032.1 GCA_021785255.1 Actinomycetes bacterium | reverse complement strand
CTCGCACGAACTCTGTCTGGGCTAGTAGCGCAAGCTTTGGGATGGCAAAGCGTCTATTTCATTGCCGCAACGATCACCTTAGTTTTGGCAGGCGCACTGGCAAAGTTTCTTCCCGAAACCAAATCCTGCTCTGGCCTAAGCTACCAACAGCTTATAAAATCCATGGTAAAGCTCATGAGAACGGAGCGCCAGCTACAGATTAGATCACTATACGGATTCCTAGGTTTTGGGATGTTCTCTGTATTTTGGGCCTCGGCTGCATTACTTCTCTCTAAAGCACCTTACTCCTACAACAACGCGACAATCGGACTTTTCGGACTAGTCGGAGTGGCAGGCGCGCTAGCTGCAAATCTTGCCGGAAAACGATCAGACAAAGGACTAACTCGACGAAGCACCCTATTTTTCGTCCTCGTCTCGTTGACAGCTTACATCATCCTTAGCGTCGATCCCTATACCTTGATCCTCTTAATACCGGCTACCATTCTCCTTGACCTGGGAGTTCAAGGTACCCATATCACAAACCAGACAATAGTATTTTCTCTCGATTCACAGGCTAGAAGTCGGCTATCTTCAGCCTACATGACCTCTTACTTCGTCGGAGGATCTGTATCTTCAGCCATCTCCTCCTTGGCCTTTGCTGTTGGAGGCTTCCAGGCTGCAGGACTGGTTGGCACCGTGCTCGCTCTCGCATCTCTAGTTCTTTGGACGTTAGAGGCACGAACTGCTGGTGCTGCCCAAAAGAACTCCTGAGTATAGTTACGCCATTACATCTAAAAGGACGACGCGGCCGTTGGGTGCTCGCTCTTTGGATTGATCAAGTACCGATCTACAGATAGCCATCTTCTCCTTCAACAAGTCAGAGAGTTTGGCCGTACGCTCCATAAGCTCCTCAGCCAAGGCTTTTAGGCTTGAAGGCATATCAACCTTGGGGCTCTCCATTTCGAATGATCCAGGCCACACACCTTTGCCCTCCAATGCATCCGCCACTAGATCTAGGTGTCTAGAGTAGGCTTCGAGAAGATCACGCCACTCCACTTGTCGCTTCTTCAGCATCTAGAATCTTGTCAGCTTGTGCCCATGCTTCCCCCAGCGGACGAAGTACATCCTCAGCGTTACGCAAGTACTTTATATCTTTGTAAAGGTTTGCTTGAATGAGCTGAGATAACGCAAATCCGTATAGCTCTTTCAAGTCACTCGCCCCATCCCAAAGATCCAGACGCAACGAACTCATGACGAGGTGCACAATATCTTGGGCATGTCTCAGAGCTTCATGGATTCCGTAGAGATCCCTCACCCTAAAGGCCATATCAGCCCGGTCTAGATCTACGAGCAAGTTCTCGAACAACATTATGAACTGTTTACGAGGCGTTGACGAGAGAACGGACTCTTCTCTATATCGTTGCCTAACTCTAGCCTGATGCATTGGATCCTTTCTAATTCTGTACTTTTACTATGGAAGTTTTGAGATCTGACTAGCTATCGCTTGGGAAGTATTTTGCAAGCCACCAAGTGTTGCCTCCATTGCTGAGAACTCTTGTTGCAACATGGTCTGTTCAGCCTGAATCATGGGCGTATAGTTGTTGTACTGCGTCTGCAAGGAGCTGATCTGCTGCTGCAACGAGCCAATAGTATAAGTCAAAGAACCATTTATCGGAGACGCTGCTGAATTACCCACATAGGCCAAGCCTCCTGCAATACCTTGCGTGTAGTTAATTGTACCAATACTTGTCGCAGACGTAATTCCCGGAACAGTTACCGTCACAGAAAACCCAGGGATCGTCGAGCTAGAAAAAGGCACTGCTAGCGTCTGACCGGTCCCAGTTGCGGTTATTCCATCGATGGATCCAGCAACATCTTGCCCAACGAAAGATGCACTACCACTACCTCCCGCTAGTCCCGTCTGTCCCGATCCAGTCGCGGTTGACGTCACTGAAAATGTTTGCGCTGATCCATAGTTAACCGAGTTAACGACTAGTTCGGTCCCACCAGATACCGTTTTAACAGACGCGTTCAGCGTAAGTCCTTGGCTCGCGAAGGCCTGATTGAGGCCAGATGCAATAGCAGACAAGCTCTCGCCCGCTGTTGCTGCGTAGGATGTCGAGGTCCCGCCCTGAGTAAAGGTCAACGACTCAGCAGCGGTTATTGTGCCAGTCGATGAAACTGAACCTGTATCCACTGCTTGAGTTGCCGATTGCGTCACGTTGACTGCATAACTTCCGGCAGGCGTGGTATCTGGAGCATATAGCAGGGAAGCTCCAGACGCGTACGCATTTGATGATGGCGTAAACGCCCCTTGTTGGGCAAATATCTGTGCCACTCCAGTAGGATTTGCCGCATATGCAGACAAAAAGGTGCTCTGGTTGAAGTCGATGGTACCTGCGCCGGTAACGGACACCCCGACTGCTTGAGCGCCATCTAGCGAACCAGACCCTACAGTCTGTGCGATCACACCCAGAATCTGCTGTGTAATAGAGTTCAAATTAGAGTCACCCATAAGGGGACCACCAGTGTTGGTCGAATAGTTATATCCCGCGTACTTATTAATATCCGAGAGAGCTTGATTGGCAGCATTAACCAGGTGTTGAACCTGCTGCGCCATAGCTTGTCCATCCCCACTCACCGTCACGGTAACTGGAGTCGAGCCGGCAGCCTGAGCTGATTGCAAATTGATCGAGACGTTCGAAAGCAGTCCAGTAACGTTATTTGAAGCCGAGTCCAAGATATATCCTGTGGACCCACCCACTTGAAGTTTCGCGTCTTGAGCTTGGGTTATCGTATTAAAGCCGCCTAGATACGAGGTGAACGGAGTTTGATCCATAATGATAGCGCCGTTTGTCCCAGTCGTATTGGAAGCTAACTGTAAGATGTAAGAGCCCGACGCAACCTCCACCGCACTTGCAGTAACGCCAGCTCCAGAGTTATTGATGTTAGCAACGACATTCGATAGACTACCGTTACCAGTTGAAACCTCTTGAGCAGAGAACGTTCCCTGAGAAAGGCCGTAGCTTCCAACCCCGGCTGTAATTGTTCCGCCCGTTCCATCACTCAGAGACACAGTAGTACCTGCGTTAATGTTGTTAATGGAGTTTGACGTTCCGTCCAACGTCACCGTGCCCGCAGTTCCGGTAGAGGCGGAACTTTGTGCCGCCATTCCTAATGAACTCAAGGCGTCACCGCCTGTGACCTGTAGTGAAGCCGAAGATCCTAGGAGTGTCGTCCCAATTTTCAAGTTCCCCTGAGGCGTTACAGTGGCTTGTAGAAGTTGCGTCCCCGAAACCGTAGATGCGGTATCTATGGCAGACGCCAATTGACTTTGAGTATACGTACCGGCCGCAATTGTAAAGTTATATGCGGTACCATTTACCGTGGCAGAGATCGTGTCATTCGTGCCGGTGGTAATAGTTGTGGAGGAAGCAAGAGCCGTTGATCCCGTCGCCGTACCACCTGTCAGTGCCTGGGTCACGTTAAAGCTATGCGTTCCCAGTGCTAATCCAGTACCAGTAAGGGAAGTTACACCGTTTCCAGCAGCACTACTTGAGAGCAAAAATGGCGACGACGTCGCGACAGTCGATGACGTCGAAGAGACGCTTTTTGCGCTTGCTAAGACTTCCGCTTGAGCTAGCTGGTTTACATTAAAGTTAATACTGCCTGGAGTCGCTCCCGGACTTGCCGTGGCAGTTGCAACCGCCGAGTTAGACGACGATGCAGACATCAGGTTCCACAACGAGGTTTGAGATATAGCATCAGCAGCGCTTTGAAGCTGGGTCAAATCGCCCGCGAGCTGCTGATAGTCGTTCACATTCGAGTTCAGTTGATTAATTTGATTTTGGATATCTGTTTGAGGAAGCTTATAAGCGGTCATTAGAGCTTGAATTATCTGAGCTGTATTGATTCCAGAGATCAAGCCATTAAATGTCATTGCTGGCCCACTACCTGATGTATTGAGCGTATAGTTGGAATAAGGAAGGGCCGAAGTTGTGGAAGACGTTCCGCTTACAGTGCTCATTTTAGCGTTCTCCGTTGATCTATAGTGGCATATGCAACTCGAAGAAGAGTGAGAGGTCTATCTCTATCTGAAGAAAAACCTCTCACTCAAGTTCACGAACTAGGGAATCAACTTCAGTAGCAGCTGTGGCAGGGACTGTGCTTGAGACAGCATCGCTATGCCAGATTGCATAAGCACCTGCTGGGATGAGAACTTAGTCATCGCCTGCGCCACATTAGTGTCGACAAGGGTTGAGTATGCAGATTGCACGTTCTGTTGGCCCACGGTGTCGTTAGCAATAATTGCTTGAATCTGATTCTGAGTTGCTCCAACAGTTGCTTCTGTGGAGGCCACATACTGGATCGCCGACTGTACAGCACTCATGGCAACAAGTGCAGCACTTGAGGTTCCGATTGAGACAGAAGCAGTACTTACTCCCATCGTTGTCGTATTGAGTGTCGCAATCGAGACAACTACCTGGTCAGCACCACTTGCATAAGCTCCAATCTGGAACGATTGATTGGAGTACGTTCCATTTAAAAGTTGAGTTTGTCCAAACTGGGTGCTATTAGCGATTTGATCCAACTGATTCTGCAATGCTTGAAACTCCTGCTGATCAGCGGCTAAAGATCCACTGTTCGATGTACCGGCGTTAGCCGCCTGAGTTGCCAACTCGTTCATTCTCTGGAGAATCGAGATTTGCTGGTTCATAGCACCGGCTGCTATTTGCAGTACCGAGATACCATTTTGACCATTGTTTATCGCGACACCCAGACCGTTTGCTTGTACATTCAAACCCTGCGAAATTACGTATCCGGACGCGTTGTCAGCTGCTGTTTGGATCTGCAGTCCTGAAGAGAGCTGAGAAATTGTCTGCTGCATTGCGTTGCTAGTTTGGTTTAAGTTATTATAAGCATCTATTGCTGATATGTTCGTATTCACCGAAAGGGACATTATTTCCTCCTTGATTTCCCTGTCCTTATTATTTTCTGCAGTGCATTGCACCACGCGAGACCTTTCACGTCACATCCCGTTCTTCGTCATCAAATATCAACAACTTTAAAACTTTTTCGAATCTCGAGTTAAAGTTCCACCAAAAAACATTGACCTTGGTAAATAAAATGCGATGCACCTAGTCTTGATTTCAACAACCAAAACTGTCAAGAACAAATGCGATATTACTCATTGAAACTTGGTCTAAAGACATGAATCTTAATATCGTCTCAACATCAAGAGAGCACGTCACTACATCGCTATGGAAGCTTGTCACCCAATTGATGCCAAAATCACCTGGACAATGGACTTCCAGTTCGATCAGACTCAAGATGGAAACGTTCTCAAAGGACTCAACATCATCAACGAGCACTCTGAGAAGTAACTGACGTCCATGGTAGATCACTTTATCGATACTGAAGGAGTGATTGGCATTAGATGGCGTTGTTGCTGAGGGAGGGTACATACGATCAGACAACGGACCGGAGTTCATCTCGCACATCTTGGAACGATGGGCCACAGAGACAGGAGTCATCCTCTACTTTATTGACTCAAGGTCGCTCTTCCAGAATGCGAAGTGTGAGTCGCGTGATGCAATGCTCCGAGATGAGCTGTGCACCGTCAATTTGAGATATGAGATGCATAGAGTCCCTCTCCCCAAAGCAGGGCCGCCTACCGGCTGAAGTCAAGGAGTCATATCCTTTGGAATCCTTTACCTTATAACTCTGCGGGACTGGCCTTTGCTATGCTTTTTGAGGACCTCAGGTTCTCTCACTTTATGGTCCCATTGGTCCATTATAGGTAACTGGTTCTGCTCCATTTGTACTTGTCACTCTGGTTCTACTCAACTCTCTCGCCTTCACTGATTACGGATAGTCAGGTGTCTAAGTAAAGGTTGACACAGAGGGGAACAAGATGAAGTAAACATACTGCTCATATATACGAACTGACGAATCGCTAAAGCGCAATGTCTTTGGGTTCGAATATTACATACATACTCTACGCTTGGAGGAACAGTGTTCGCTGTAGTCGTCTGTATAGGAAATGAAAGCACTTATGCCAAAATGGCTAAACCAGGAATTCTTCGTTTTGGAGAGTCGGACACTTTAGTTATAGAACTACGCGATCAATCTTCACTGCATCTCGCCTACAATCGCGCTCTCGAAACTTTGCGAGGCTTACCAGACCTCGAAGGCGTTCTATTGATTCATGAGGATCTTGAGATTAGAGATCCAGAACTTTTCCGCAAACTTCGAACTTTGTTCCAAGACAGCTCTGTCGCAATAGTTGGAGCCATGGGAGCGGTTGGAGTAACAAGCCTCAGTTGGTGGCTAGGGCAACGACGAGGAGTCATCAAAGAATCGCGATTTAACCTTGCACACCCCCACGAACTCCAAGATGTAGATTCCCTGGACGGTTGCTTCTTGGCTTTATCTCCCTGGTCAGTGGCTAACTTGAAGTTCGATCCTGATACGTTCTCAGGATTCCATGGCTACGACGCCGACATCTGTTTCAGTGCCCGAGCTCTTGGCAAACGGGTCCTTTGGGAAGAGTTCGATCTCTTTCATCATACAAAAGGTGGCTACGGAGATTTCAATGAATTCATCAAGAACGATGAGGCTTTTCGCGAAAAATGGATCTTCAGCTCTGGCAGATCAGACCGATACTTGAAACCCCAAGTCAATCTTGAAATTGGTGGTGGGACTAAGTGCAGAGACCAGTGGATTAACCTCGACCCAGTTCATGGAGTAGGCGAGTTCAAGATTCAGGCACAACTAACTCCCTGGCCATTTGAAACCAACTCAGTTTCCAATATCTTTGCTTCTCATGTCCTTGAACACATCCCTGCCGGGGCTCCGAGAATTTCGGTTATGAACGAGTGTTACCGCGTTCTAGAACCTGGTGGAAGTCTCGAGATTCGGGTGCCATGCTTCCCACATCCCTTCGCAGTTGCCGATCCAACCCATGTATCGTTTTGGGTGGAAAGTTCAATTCTATACTTCACAGGCGATCTTGCACCTGACGCCGAGTATGGAGTCGAAAAGTGGCAGTTGGGACACCTATACGTAGTAGACGGTTGGGAACTTCGGGCATTACTTATCAAACCTTTTTAGCAAAATATCACACGCAGAAAGATTGGTACACAGTCGACGAATACAGCTAACTGAAAGCCTCATTCTTCAACGCTCCTTTGAACGATCCAACATCGTCTCCACGTTGCTAGCAAATGCTCTAGCAGCGTAGTCACGAAGCTTCGATCAATGAATAAGATCTGAACAGGTCTTGGATTCATGTCAATTCATGTCAGCAAGTACATGAACTCGTATCTCCAAGTTCTCAAGTCAACGACACTACGACACGATAGTAAAACATGTCAATATGCCACTTCGCGCCAACGTCAGGAACGGACAGTTTCGAGACGATTAGTTCGTTCATAAAGACAGCAACACAATCTTGTGACATGGTGGTGCTTATGCTTGATTCGCAAAAAGCGGAAGCCATAGGTACTCATCTTCTCAAAACTCTGCCATTCGAAACGGCCACTAAAGTCAAAGTATTTATCACATCGAATCAAAATGTATCTGCTAGTTTCTTGCAAGCCACGAATCAAATGTACCAAGACGTCGTAGTCATAAGCGGGGTGGAAACACGGATAAATGATGAGCTTTACCAAGTTCTCTACAAATCAGCGCTTATGGATCCGACCGCCTTCGTATTTCCTATGGGTGAATCGTGCGATGGTCCCGATCGTATAAATCTATTTCGTGCCAACACTGTAGCGTTTTCGAAAGAACTAGTTCCAACACTGCAAAGAATGCGGCCTTCCTCTCCCCACACTTTCTTCGATACACTAAAAGCTGAACTTTACAGACATGGTGAAGGTCGTATCGTTGCACACAACCAGGATAAGAACCCCCATAAATCTGAGAGTACTTCCTCGACCCGGTATCTTGGTGCTCGTCCACTTCTATCCGTTGTCGTTCCCACGTTGGACGCTGACTCGGAGAAGACTAATAAGTTAGTGGCTTCGCTGAAAGCTAACACCGATGATCCATTTCAGATAATAATCGTAGACAACGGCAACGCGCCCCAGGGCTATTCCGCTCCCGTAAACACCGCTATTATGGCGTGCAACACGCCATACATCGCCGTCATAAACGATGATGTGCAAGTGCTGCCACATTGGTGGACCTGGCTCAAGTTGGCTTTGGACGCCGGTGACCTCGTCGTCTTTCCTACGACTATAGAAGCTACTCGTTACGACTTCTCAGCCTGGTGTTTTGCTATGACAAAACAAAACCTCAGTAAAATTGCTTTCTCATCTGACTTCTTCTTCGATCCAGAGTTGGTCATCTACTTCCAGGATTCAGATCTTCTGATGAGACTACGTCGTTTGGGACAGCCACCAAAACATGTCCCAGAGAGTTACGTATCCCATCGATTTTCTGCCACTCTAACAACCAAAGATCACGATCTCAGCAACTGGATCCAAAGTGTTATAGCTTCAGATCGTGATATTTTCGTAAAGAGATGGGGGGCTAGAGCCTTGCTGGAGATCGGGTTTCCCGAAGAGGTACTTCAAGGCGCATAGAAACATCCTCAAAAACAAAAAACATTCTCCCAAAGCGAACGCTCATCCGAGATCAGGCGCCAAAAATATGTCCAACAGGGCTATATAGCACGTACGGCTTCTGACAACCGTAACCTTTGCAGCACTTCTCAGCAAGATAACTATAAGGCAATCAGCTCCCCATCGTTACTGCCTGCCTCTCTATTTGTCCAGAGAAGTATATTTACCAGACCAGGAATTGAACCATGCACAAACCCTCTGATGGAAGACCATTTACGAACTATGATCGATCTGCACTCCTGCAGCCAGAAGCTCCGAAAGCGGGCATGAATGAAACTCAACTTTTACGCACGCCACCCTATCCAGTGAAAACAGCGGATCAAAACTGATTCCTTCAAGCGGAATACAACTAACCCATCTGAACTTTGACTAAAATAGCTCCTCAGTTGCAATTTTGTCTCTCTAGAGACAACTCGTAGACGTGCTAACTCTCATCGATTCCATCCTTTTTCAGGTGGGTATTGGCATGCTGTGGTCTCTCCACATATTTCTTTAGCGTCCATACAGATTAAATAACTAAACAAAATACCTGGTTAGGCGACATTAGTTATCTGCAAATCAGAGATCGCGCGAACACGTTCTTACAATGAATTTGCGTTCGCTATAGGCAACATACAAGCTTCCTTCGTTCACGAATACCGACAAGGACTTAGTTAACTGAGGTGAGAGTCATAACTAGAGTGACGATTACCCTCTTTGAGCGCCAACTATCCAACAGCGGCGCTTTCTCTAGCGGTTGGTACGTCAAAACCAGCACGAGAGATTCTTCCCATCCAAATCGAAGCTCTCTCGTTTGGGAGTTCCGTCACTATTAAACCTACCGTGGCCAAGACGTGGACGTGAAGAGCGGGTACCTGATAGAAGGCTTCGAGCAACTCGTCTGCGACGGTTCTTTCGAACTGAAGCACTTGGGCAAATATGAGATGTAATTTATCAAGCGGCAATACCAAAGCTATCTTTGTGAAATCAGTATCATGTGCGTTTTTCATCCACTCCACCAATCGACCAAGATGAAAATCAAAGGATCCATTTTTCAAACCATCAAGTGCAATCTCTACAGCTTGACTAAAACAACCTAAACCCACAAGGCACTCTAAACGCTTTGAAACAAGCTGTTCAGGAACTATCTCCCATCCATCTTGATCCAGATAACCCGAGTCAATCTCATCTAGAGATGGAAGTGCTAATTCCCACTCAGACATACCCATGTGAAGTATAGCTCTCATGTAGCTCAGAAATTTCTCGTTAATTGAGGACTGACTAGCGACATCCAACATCTGACGTGCCTGCACAAAGTCTCCCAGGGCTACACTCGCCTCAAAGGAAACTCGAATCGCCAAGTTTCTGAAGGACTCTAGGGCATTAGAAAACACAACTTCATCTGCTATCTCACGGCAACGAATAAGATCTCCGCGTAGGAAATAACTCCTTGCCTCGTGAACCTTCTTTTCTTCGACATATCTGAAGTTAGTTGATGAAGATGCCACCGCAATGTTACGTTCTGCTTTTCCTTTCTCATTCATGATCTCCTCAAGATACCCAAAGTGATGAATGGAGGCAAAGTCGCATTGCTTAGAATAAGCAGACCGATCCATTATTCTTGACCAGATCGTTTCATGGATGGCCCCGCTCCAGAGGCACTCGGATCGCCGAAACAGTCGCGCTGCCCAATGATAGATCGGCGTATCCATCCCTGAACCCACTTCGTTTTTGATTCGAACTGTATATCCTTCAGACTCATCTTCTCCAAAGAGTAGTTCACGCCTCAGGACTGTTGGATCACACTCAAATCTCTCATCGGCATCTATCCACACAATCCATTTACCTTTACAAAAAGACAGCGCCTGGTTCCGCGCCCATGCAAAGTCTTCTCGCCACTCGCCTTCAACGACGTTGACACCTAACGATCTCGCGATCTCTCGTGTGTTATCAGTACTCCCCGTGTCGTAAACAACGACCTCTTCGGCGATCGGGAGCAGAGACCTGATGGCCCCTTCTATAAATTTCTCTTCATTTTTCACTATCAAACACGCACTTAGAAGTGGAAGTTGACCTATTAATCCACATGAGCGCGTTCGTTCCTTATCGACCTCACGTGCTCGTATTGAGTACACCAAAGAATCGTGCACCACAAACTTTAACGAGCACTCTTCTATGGCTAAATAAAAATCAACCAGGTTGTCACAACCTTGCCCTTTCATTATGACTTCAGCGAGGTATGAAGCACGCATGTGAAGCACCATAGACGAAACATATCTCTCGGAGGAAATATAACCCCGCCGTGATTCAGTAAATCTTCTCGCAAATGCGTTGAGTTCACCTTTGGTCTTTAAAGACACACCCTCACTCATCATCACACGTTGGACACCATATATAGACGGTGATCTGGGTGCAACCAAAGCGTTGTCGGGCAAAGTTTTTAGAGCGTTCGATAGACCATCAAGCCACCTTCTAGCACCCAGCGTGGAATCTTCAACTAAACAGACCTCAACGGGATCATACTCTCTAAGTACATCGCACAGCGAGTCGATCAAATCTCCCCTTACCACCGTTACTGTCTGCGACCCATAACGCCTTGAGAAGAATGAGGGCCGATCATCCACTTTCGCGGGTTCGACAACCACCACCTTGTCGGTCAGGCCCAAAGTATTTTTCATAGATTCAATGCAATGTGTCGCATCGGATGCAGATGACTTTATTACAACCACCACGCGAACGATCTTCAACTTTTACTCCTATGCAAGAACTACACCCAGTCCCTTCCCGCCATATCCACCCGCAATAGTCACCGTTACATCAAGCCGATCACCACTTTTTTGAATGAGACTCCCAATCTCTGACGGTTCTGAGTCGGCTAGATAAAAGTCTTTGAATCTAACATGCTCTGCCCTGTGACGTTTATCGTTGAACAGCCCAGCCATGATATTTAGGATCTCCCGAAAGTTGTCTTTCATAGTCGCCGTAATCTCACGTTCTTCGTTGGCATCCTCGACTCCACCTACCGGGATCATCGACAAAGCACCCCCACACCCATTCACCGTCTCCAGTTCCGCATAGATGATTGCTCTCAAATTCTCGCCAGCGTCACGATATGTTCCCACTCCTCCGCTATGCAAGACCTTATCTCCGGGTTTCATCCGTTTGACCTCTACCTTACGTCCCAATAATGCAAGCAAAAGATCTTCCAAGTCATCTGGACGTGGCACGATGAGTTTTTGCGACTCTAGCACTCTAGATACCTCCCTATTCAGCTCTCCGCTTCACAGCAACTAAGTGAAACCGCTCAGTTTCCATATCAGCTATCGTTTCTCTAGCTTCCTGATCACTTGTGACATGGATCGATCCTGTAAAAAAGCTCGGAAGGCCGAGCTTTAAAGAAGGATCGTACGTCACCATTCGTCTCTTTACGCCTCCCACCATGATGTTACATAACTCATTTACAGCGTCCACTACCTCTTCGTTGGAGATCTCCTCTTCTTCTCCTAGAAAAAGGAATCGGCGCGAAAGTTTTGAAAAGTCCTTCCATGACCCCTGTATTCCAAAGGTATAGGTTCCACTATCGCCGACCAAAGGTATATATGATCCAGGTACGTCTTTAGAGTTGAACCATCCCATGCGAGTAAAGTCAACGTCTTCAACGAAAAGGGCCGACTCCGCAAGTTCTGAGAAAGCCTCTGCCAGAACATCACACCATCTCTCAAGCTCCTCGGCATCACTCATCCTGCCACTCCAGCCGCTCTCAGCGTCTCTCGGAATATGTCAACAGTAAATGGCTTACCTATGAGAAACATCGCCCCAGCGTTCCTAGCTTTGGACAGCATATCTGGAGTATTTTCAGAGGTCACAAAGCCAAAGGGAACCTCAAGCCCTCTTGAACGAAGCTGGATCAGAAACTCATAACCATCCATCTCCGGCATGTTCCAATCTGACAAGATCAAGTCTAAGTCGTGGTCTTCCACAACCTCCAACCCTTCAATTCCGTTGCCAGCTTCGTAAAAGTCAGCATCTTCAAAACCTGCTTGTCGTAGGTGGCGCATTACAATCATGCGCATAGCTTTTGAATCGTCCGTGATCAAAATCTCCATTGTGCTCCTCTTCCTAAGGGAAAACGCCTAGTTAGATTTCGGCACAAAACGTGTCGTCCTTTACCAACACGAAGCTGCTCTCTCAGGAGTTCAAAGTTCTATACCAGGGGCAGTACCTGCCCGATTCTCTCACCAGGCAGGTCTTTAGACCCAGGGTTGACTCACTTCCCCCCAAGAACAAAGCACCTTCTTTGTCTAACACTCTCTCAACTCTCTGAAGTATCCCCTGTTTTGTCGAGGGATCGAAGTAGATGAGCACGTTGCGGAGAAAAATAATGTCAAAACTTGGGAGAGGCGGCCACGGAGACGCAAGGTTCAACGGGAATACTTGGAGACGGCTTTTTAAGTATTCTTTTACATAAAAAGACTCACCCTTGCGATTGAAGTGCTTAATTAATAATGACGCCGGAAGGCCGCGGCTAACCTCGAACTGGTTAAATACCCCTGCTTTGGTCCGCTCAATCATCGCACTGGAGATATCTGAGGCGTATAGTTTCACGCTCCAATTTTTGAGATGAGGGAAACTGTCTTCAAGAATCATGGCTACTGAGTAGATCTCTTGGCCAGAAGAGCAAGCAGCGCTCCAGACGTTCAAAGACGAGTTGGGACCTTTCCTTGCGACTATCCGAGGAAGAATCTCCTTTCCCAGCTCATCAAAAGGTTTCACATCGCGAAAAAAATAGGTCTCATTTGTCGTAACAGCGTCCACTACCGAGTTCGACAGCTTGCTTTTTGGATTTTGCCGAATCGACGCCACTATTTCGCTTAAGTTATCTATTCCGTACTGTCTACAAAGCGGTGCCAAGCGACTCTCGAGTAAGTACATCTTGTCATTCCCTAGAGAGATCGAACTCTTTTCCAGTACGAATCTTGCCAGGTACTCAAAATCTGCCTGACTAAGTGTCATGACACCCCAAGACCTCTACTATCATTTATTCCCCAAGCGAGCTTCGACAAGGCGGTCGGAGATTTTCGTGTTAAGATAGATCTCTTTTGCTATCTGATCAAGAGGGAACTGTGCACTGGCATATCCCGCCTTCGCTACCGCACCAGGCATGCCCCAAATAACCGAAGTCGCTTCATCTTGGATGATAACCGTTCCGCCACCTTCGACGATCAACCGAGATCCCTCGCAGCCATCGGCTCCCATTCCAGTCAGCACGACGCCAAGCAATTGTTTGCGCCAAACTGATGCCGCCGATCGAAAAAGCACGTTTGCCGAAGGTCTGCAAGACTGCTCCGGCGGGTTATCGCTTAGATGACAAACTACTTCATGCACACCTTTACGCTCTACTTCCAAATGCCTGCCACCAGGAGCTATGTACACAACGCCGGGTCGTACTCTATCATTCTCCTCTGCTATTTTCACCTCTAAAGGACATCTTCCGTCGAGGCGCTCTGCCAACATCTCCGCGAACAATGGAGGCATATGTTGCACAATTAAAATGGGCACTTTTAAATCCAAAGGTAACTTGGGTATAACCTCCGATAGTGCCGCAGGACCTCCAGTCGACGATGCTATTACAACGGCCTCCGATTTCGACTTCGGTAAACTCGAAATTTTCGCGGCACTTGTAGCACCGTTCAAAGACGTTGAAACCTTGTTAGTTGCATTGGTATCAGTTTCTTTTTGCCCATGATCTCTGCGATAGACTTTGCTTCGCTTCGAAGCATCAACGGGCGTCTTAGAAAATCCCTCCTTATCAAGCAACTTTTCTTTCAAAGTTGGAGGAGCTCCGAATCGGTTGGCAGGATTAACCACTCTGGAACGTCTCCTCTGTGTCCCAAGTGCCAAAATCTTAGACACAAGATCTAGGCGCGTCAGCTCCACGCCTTTATCAGAAGTTGGTTTTGTAACATAGTCAGCCGCACCCATTGATAAAGCCTCGATAGTCGCCGCTGCGCCTTTGTGCGTCGTCGCGGAGAACATAATGACGATTTTATCCGGGTCATAGGCACGTATCTTTTTCAACGCCTCTATGCCAGAGATACCTGGCATCTCCACATCAAGAACGACAACGTCTGGATCATATACCTTGGATGCCGTAAGTGCTTGATAGCCATCTTCAGCCTCACTGACCACTCTTATAGATGGCTCATGTGAGAGCCATCTATTCACCATGGATCTCACGGCCTTTGAATCATCGACGATGAGCACCCTAACCAAGGGCTTCGATTCCAACTTGTCCTCCATAACCTAGTTGCATAGAAGAAGTCGTAGGAACAGAATCTATACCTATCGACTCGTTCAAAAGCGACAAATGATACTTACCCCCAAACGTAACTTCAATCCCAATCTCAGCATTGACCAACGCCTTAGGCGAAAGCACCTATCTGTGTCGCCGTCTCCAAGTTAAGAAGCAGTAATAAGGTACCGTCTAACTTGAAAACTCCCTCCAAAAGGGCCTTGTAAGAAGATTCCAGCGTTTCAGGCACTGCTTCAAACGTATCGGGATTTACAGTTATAACATCACCTATCTCATCCACCAGAAGCGATATAGCGCCGTCGGAGTAAGAGATGACGATATTCATCGGAGGTTTCGGGTAGGAAGGATCTAACCCGAATTGGCGACGTAAATTAAGTGCCGTAACAATTTGTCCTCTCAAATTGACCAGTCCACTAACGCATGGGTCTGCAAGTGGCACCGGCGTCATAACTTGAGTACGGATCACTTCTTGAACTGCACTCACCGAGATTCCCAAGAATAGGTCCCCCAAGTAGAAACTGCAGAACTGTAGGGCATCCCCTGTGGTAGCGCTCTTCATACTCCAATCCCTTCATAAGACGACAAGAAGCTTTCAACAATGACCGACAGATCAACTATCTCGGTGACTTTTTGTGCAATAACTGCCGATCCAAGTACACCAAGGCGAGCCGAGTACGGATCTATCTTCACTGAGACCTCGGTAATATCCAAAATATCGTCAACCACCACTCCTACACTTCTTGACCCGACACTATGAACAACTACCTGATAAAGCGACTGTTCTTCGTTCGAAGACGAAACGGAACCTAGCGCAGACGAGAGCCACAGGAGGGGCATGATCGCATCTCGATACTGAACGACAGGTGCGGCACCAGCCCATTCGACATCGCCCACGTCAAACTCTTCCAGGCGATCTATACTTTCAAGCGATATGGCGAGCCTGGAGTTATCTCCCGCTCTGACCACAAGCAGCGTCTTGGACTCATGCTCGCTTCCCTCTTCAGGTACACCTTCTTTTGAGCCCACGTTACGAGAGTTACTTCCATCTAAGGCACCAGCGCTTGCAACACCCCCTACGTCCAAGATAAGAGCGACGCGCCCATCTCCCATTATGGTGGCTCCAGAAAATACACCAACGTCTTTTACTTGCTTTCCAAGTGGTTTTACTACTATCTCCTGAGTATCCACAACTCCATCCACTGATATGCCGAAAGGACCATGCTCGCCTTGCACTACGACGACATTTATAGAATCGAGCAGCTGTATGTCTTTTGAAGGGTTCAGTCGCAAAAGGCTGCCAAGGTCTACGAGAGGAACCAGTTTTCCTCGTAGACGCAGTACCGCCCTACCATCAATTACGGCAACGGCCTTTTTGATTTGTTCTTCATCTAACTTGAGCAGTTCCACTAACGAGGTCTGGGCTATGGCATAACGCTCGCCCGTACAACTAACTATAAGAGCAGGAACAATAGCTAATGTGAGTGGAATTTTGATCTTGAACGTCGTTCCTTGGTTCGGAGTTGACACCACATCAATACTTCCACCTATCTTTTCGATGTTTGTCTTTACGACATCCATTCCGACTCCACGACCAGATACATTGGTAATTTTTTCAGCTGTGGAAAATCCTGGAGCAAATATTAATGCCGTGGTTTCTCGGTCTGATAGTTTCATCGCTAGATCAGATGAGACAATACCTTTTTCAATCGCCTTCGCTTTGATCTTTTCAGGGTCTATACCGGATCCGTCGTCGCTTATCTCAATGTTGACATAGCCACTCTCATGGTATGCAGAGATCCTAAGGATACCATTTTCTTTCTTTCCAAGTAACCTTCTTTGTTCTGGTGTTTCGATTCCGTGATCAACCGAGTTCCTGATAAGATGCGTTAAAGGATCCTTTATCGCCTCTATAATTGTACGATCTAGCTCGGTCTCCTTCCCTTCAAACACAAGATCGACCTTTTTCCCACAAGAGTTGGCCAAATCACGCACCACCCTTGGGAACTTAGCCAACACCGTGCCAATAGGTTGCATTCTGGTTTTCATGACATTTTCTTGAAGTTCAGAGGTGATTAAGTTCAACCTCTGAGTGGTGCTCGACAAGGCCGATGAACTATCGGTTGAAGTGTACTGGAGTATTTGGTTGCGTGCAAGAACCAGCTCGCCCACTAGGTCCATAAGGTTGTCAAGCAATGAGACATCCACCCTAACCGATGAGTCAGAGATGTTGTTTTTTACTTCAGCAAGCACCTTTGACTCGCTGGCAGGAGGTGTCTCTTTAATCTCGGGCAAAAGCTTATCTGGCTCTTTCGTTGCTGTGTCAACGCCCACACTTTCCGTCTTAGTGGGTTCAGGTTCATCAGAAAACACAAACGCATTAGAAGATACCGACTTCGTCCTGACAGATCGCTTTGTCCTTGGCTTAGGCGGCGGCTTGCCGTCGACCAGATGTTGCAACTTTGAGATCAAGTCCGCATGTTCTTCGGTTCCCTCGGTTCCCGTTGCCGAGACCTTAGCCAGATAACCTCGCACCACATCCACCATCTCCAGCAGCACATCGGTCTTTTCAGCATCCAAGGTATAGGTTTCGTCCCGAATCTTTGACAACAAATTCTCTCCGACATGGGCTACTGCCTCAAGTCGTGTAAAACCCAAGAATCCACAGGTGCCCTTTATGGTGTGTATGGTTCTAAAAATCGATGAGATCCGCTCTTTGTTAGCGGGATCGGTCTCAAGCGCGACCAGATCTTGGTCGAGACGATCCAAGTTCTCGTTCGATTCAACGAGAAACTCCACAACCTCTTCTGGAAGTTCAACTCTTTCATGCTCAGTTTCTGACATAGTTACAGCTCTCTTACTAGGCGGTCGTTGAAAGACATATTTTGTGTCGGCAATTTCGAAATTATCTAAAGCAATACCTAGTACAATGTGTCTTACAAAGTTGTCTTTTGACAGCTCATAATGGTTATGTAACCACTATGTGTGTGCGAATTATCTTTTTAGAGACTACTAAGGTAGCAAATAGTGCCTTAACAGGCGCAAGGAGGCGCAGTGTTAGTTCTAACCAGACGAGCAAATCAGTCAATCGTAATCGGAAGAGATATAGTAATAACTATTTTAGACGTGCATCGTGATCAGGTAAGAATTGGAATAGAGGCCCCCAGAGAAGTGGATGTCCATCGCCAAGAAGTCTTTAAAGCCTTGGAAAAGGCAAATCAAGAGGCCGCTATGGAACTCAGTCAGCTAAACGTTGAAGAAGATACAGCGGAGACATAGGCACAAAACATGCCGTTAACTTCTCGACATGTCTCTAAAGGGAACGGAAAGCTGATGGTCCATCGTAAACTCTAGGTTGCCCTGAGGAACTTGAAAACCTAACATGTTATCAAGGTTAATGACTAACGGAGCCGCAAGATTTGCTTTAGGCAGATTACTTTTTTGATCCAATGACACTATGAGCAATACCAGTACATTTGTCGAGCCGTTTTCAAGACCCAACAGGCCCTGGTGAAGGTCGTCAATATCAACGACGTAATCCTCGACTACGGAATAGGGTTGCGCTACTACAAAGACGGGATAGTCGGAACCCATGTTCCTAAGCGCTAGGTAAGGTCCAAACTCAACGCCTAAAGGCAAAAGCTGAAAGTTCCTAACATCGGGGTAGCCAGGTACTCCGATTGGAAAGGAAAATACCAAGTCGTGCGGAGCAATGTCACCCATTGATTTAACTTCCTCACGCATTGTAGCTACATTTTGAGCTGTGAAATCAGCCACACTTCCTCCTAAATATCTACTTCTCACTTTTACTTATATGTACTTTGCTAGTGTCGGTTGTACTGCCTGGGAGACCACTTGTAAGGCGATCTGATAGTTTGATAGCTGTTGGCTATACTGCGTCGTTAACTGTGGATAGTTGATGTTCTGCAAATTACCGAACTGAGTCTGGACATTTTGAAGAGACTGAGTAGCTTGATTTTGCATGAACTGCAACTCCTTAACGTACTCTCCTTGAGTGGCCGCTGCCGAAGTTACCTGATTAAAAGCCGTATCAAAGTTCTGAAGGTCCCCCTGATACACAGCAGAATAGTTACCAGCTTGTAGATCAGTAATGGCTTTTTGAATAGCTGAGAACATGTTCGTCGAAGATCCACTTTGACCAAATGGCGCCACCACTACCGTAGGAGCTTGAAAACCAGGCGCCACAGTGGTTGACGGAGGCGGTCCAAATCCAAGATAGTTCCCCGAAGAGTCATAAGCAGTTTGAGATCCTGAGGTTCCTGCGAAGATCGCGTTCCCCATGTAAGCAGTATTGGCCATTCCCAACAAAGTCTTGGAATCTGCCTGCAACGATGCAATGAGTCCTGAAGCCGATGCAGGGGTAACGGCCGAACTACCCGCTTGCAAAAGCGTCGTTCGAGCACTTTGCAATACACTCACAGCATCGTTTAAAGTACCGTTGGCCATCTGTGCAACCGTAAGTCCACTTTGGGCGTTTGTTTGATATTGGTTAAAGCGGACTTGCTGCGCCGACACGTTCATGACAGCTACCACTCCGGCAGGATTGTCAGAGGGTTGAGTTATGTTTTGGCCGACAGTAAGTTGATTCTGTAGTACCTGAAGTTGGTTTTGGTCCATGTTCAAATTAGTACTGGACATGAGCGATATTGCCGACTGGGTAAGTGGAAGCGTATACACAGTTACACCGCCTGCATTAGAGATTGGACCGAGGTGGAAATTGTTGAGATAACCTTCGCGGCAGCCTGGTATCCTTGCTGGTAGTTGAGCATATCAACAAGTTGTTGATTGGTCGACACTCCAGAGACACTCTGAAGCTGCTGGTATGAACTTTGATAAGCTACTTGTGAGGAACTCATCAAGCTACTGGCATTGGACACGTCAAGCCCAACTCCTCCAACCATGGAACGATAAAGAGCGTCAGGACCATTCGATAAAGCAGAAAGCTCTGCCATTGTTTGGGCATTCGACCCGTCGTTATTTCCTTGAGGCGGATTACCCGCAGCAGCCAAGGAATAAGGGTCTGATACTAAAGCACCATTTACCGTGAGATTGAGAGCATTGGCAGTACCGTTTCCACCGAAGATAAATAACGGTATTCCGCTCTGAGGAGTAGTGCCATTATTTGGATATGAGTTTCCCGCGGCGAGTTGATTGTTGACGGTCGACGCGAGTGAAGAGGCTACCTGGTCTAACGATGCAGAGTAACTTGGCAAAGAAGAGTTAACGGTCGCCAACAATCCCCCAACCGTGCCGGAGGTAAGAGGCACAGCCCCCCCGCCCTGGGAGGACATAATGGACACTGATGAATGTGCTGGCATTGGCGGCGCAGTGGGTGAGTTGATCGACAGGGTAGAACTGACCCCGTCCTGCACCACCATAACGCCTCCCACCAACAGATTCACAGATCCATTAGCTTGATTCTGTACAGTTACTCCAATAGACGAAGCTAGATTCGAGATCAACTGATTTCGTTGGTTTATCAGCGTATTCGCCTCACTTGGTCCCACTGATACGATCTGGGTATTCAACTGCGCAACTTGAGACAGCGTCGAGTTAACACTTTTAAGGTTTGTTCCGATAGCTCCTACGGTCGAATTATAAAGATCAACGTAGTTTTGAGATAGCTGATTGAAGGTTTGAGTCAAGTTTTGAGCTTGAGCAATAAGCTGTTGTCGTGGGGCTAACTGCGTGGGCGCGTTAGCGACTCCGTCAAAAGCCGACCAAAAGTTAGCCAGCTGTTCGGAGATTCCACTACTTGACGGTTCATTTAAGTAACTCTGTGCCGTAGTCAACACTTGAGAAACAGAAGTGGCATATCCTTGCTGGGCAGACGTAGCATTTAGTGAATTAGCCTGAAAAGCTGAGGAGACCAAAGATACCGATTGCATCTTTACACCCTCACCAGCACCTGTTGTTGGAGATACTAACGCGGAAAGATTAAGTCTTTCTCTGACATATCCAGGAGTTGAAGCGTTTGCGATGTTTTGGCTAACGACATCAAGCCCGCTCTGGGCTGCATTCAATCCAGAAAGAGCGATGTAATAGGAACCGCTCATGCTGACTCGCTCAAAATCGCTGAACGAAGTGCTGCTTTGTTTCCTGCCGCATTGTACACCGATCCGTTGCCTCCTAGAAGTGTCAAGGTATTATCAATCACCTCTATCTTCTCTTGGCAGACCGCACGAACCTTTTGTTGAAGTTCCGTTATGGTTTCGAGTTTCTGTCGGAGAACTACACTCATTTCGTCAAAAGCAGTTCTCCAAGGCTCATCTGCAGATCTCGAGATATCAGAAAGCGTAACCTGAGCAGATGTGGAAGGTACCACGTTGGAGAAGAGATCCATTCTCTCGATCTCAAGCTGCACCAAAACGGCCGAGGCCTTAGCTACATCTCTTGATGCTCGCTCAAGAAACTTGTAGTCACCGCTTTGAGCAAAAAGCATAAGGGTGGAAAGTCGATACTCAATTTCGTCTAATGCTCCTCGAATTAACTCCATGTGGTTGGAGATTTGTTGCAAACTCATGTTTGTTGTTCGTCACCTTTTACCCAAAAGTAAATTTTTTTCGCAACTTTAAAGAAGATCGCCGTTCAAGACGCACCTTTGAAGGAGGTGTAAAGGGTTCGCATATGACTGCCTCACCTCTACGAATACGAGAGATCTCAAGTCGCCAATTCGAATCCGCCTGCTCTGTCGAAGAGAGGACTGAGCGAAACAGCTCAAGCGTTGAGGGATCGGAGATGCCACCGAAAAATATTTTTGAACCATGATTGTTTATCACCGTTCCCGCCGAGTCACCATATATGTTTCTCGTCTGAGAAAAGTCTTGAAACACAGAGACCATCTGCAGCCCAAACGCCAGCCCCGCCGAGGCAAACTTCATCAGGTCAGAGACAGGCGCGACATTTGCTAGTTCATCAAGAGCAAACAAGACGTTAGATGTTCTATACTCCTCCTTCATTAAAGTGGCACCGACGAGAGAGACAATGGTACCAAAATACGGAGCTAAACGGGACTGAGTGGATAAGGAAGCTATTAGGTAAAGGGTAAAGGGCTGAGTCCATCTGGATCTCAGTATTTGGTTCAGATCTAGCTTGAAAGACGCATCTTTAAAGAGTTCAAGCGCTTGAAGATGTGGATTTAGGACGCTTTGAGCAGTAATGAGGACCGAGGATGCATGACGTTCGTCATTTCTAAGTACAGCCAAAATTGACTGTGACAAATCATCTGCGCCAACAAAGTCAAGTCGATTGAACAAAAGATCAATATCATCAAAACTACAGAGTGCTTTTCGCTCCTCTATCGTCTCAGTAGTACTCGATGCCAACAGGACTCCAGCTAACAATGGCTCAGCTAAACGATACCAAAACTTCGAATCACCACTCGAGTTGCGATACTCACCAGATGAGATCACCATATGGTGTGCCACCTCTCGAGCCTCTGGCACGTTCTTCGCATAGTCGACCGGGTCCCAGCACCAACTTTGGTCCCCGGCATACTCAGAGATAGCTAACACCTTGGTCTTTAAGCCTCGAGTGGTACAACTCTTTAGGTACACGTCATTCTTAACTGAGGTAACTACCGCAGATCCATCAAAGTCGCACAGTATCGGAACCAGCACGTAGGTAGTTTTCCCACATCGCGTTGGACCAAATACCACTATTGAGTTAGAGGAGTGGATCTTAACATGCCGTCGTCCACCAATAAGCATCCATCTGTTCGAATTAAAACTGAAGCCCCGCCATATTTTCGAAAAAAAGCCGCCAACACCAATATCTTTTAGCTCATCGGCAGATTTCGTTCGTCCATTTTTACTTACCAAATGGTCGAACACCACCACCGTGAGTAGAGATATGACTAACAACGAGTGAAGGTTCGACATTAATTTTCCCCAGAAACCTGATGAAAAACGGATGCTACCATCGCCTGATCGGTATTCACAATCTCTCGCTCAAGTGGGTGAAGGACATGTCTCACAAAGTATGTTCGTCCAGCGATACTCCAAAGAGCTACGCCTTTGGGAAGGTTTGGGAGCCGTTCTCCCAGATGCTTTGGCAGCCCCAAAAACTCACACACTCGCTGAATCTCTGATGGTGGTTGTCCATATAGCACAAAAGTCTCCGAATCGGCTGCCAGCGATAGCGAATCCATTGCTTTTTCACTTCCTGAAGTAGCGCTCCCCAAGTCAGACAACCTATGCGTAACAGCAAGATTCGAGGACCCATAAGAACGAGCGAGCTTAAACAAAGACTTAAATCGACTTGCTGATTCACGACTCTCCAGAACCGACCAAGCTTCATCTAAGACGACAAAACCCTTTGATATCTTCTGATCTCGCATAGAACGAAATCTCTGCGCCAAGATGAGATTGATGACTACCCCAAACAGCTCGCTTTCAACTAGTTTGGACAGATCAATAACACTCCTTTGACTCAGGTCTCTACTGGTCGATGAGGTTCCCAATAGTCCACTCAAGTCACCCCATAGAAGCCTCCTTAAAACAGACAGCACGTTCACAATCGCTTGTCGGCTGAGGACATTGTCATTGGGAACGCCGAGTGTTCTGTCACCTTCTGCCAAGAGGATCGCCATGTGTTCTAAAGAAGGTCGCGAAACGTGTGCCAACTCTAGGTCGACCACCTCCTCGACGACTATGGACTCAGAGGAGTCTAAAGGCCTCTTAAGAACTGCTCTGAGTATCTCTGAAACCGTCGAGATAGTCTCCACTCGAGGATCTCTAAGAGAACTTATCCCCAAGAAGGGATCGAGTCTTTCTTCACCCGCAAGTTCAAAACGTACCCTTTGAGCTTTGGTTGCTTGCGCGAACTCCTTGTATTCACCTTTTGGATCAAGTACTAAAAACGAGCGTCCATACTCAGCACTTCGCAAAAGCAGGCTCTTCACAAAGGCACTTTTCCCGCGACCGACACGACCCATGACAGAGATGTTAGGATTCGAGATGAAGCCATTTTCATACAGTTCGAACGGATCGAACCTGAATACACCACCGCTTGTTGCAACTCCTATTCCCACTCGTTTACATGGTGGGGTATCAGAGTTCAGAAGTGGAACGAAGATCCCAAGAGACCGAGAGGTCTCCGTAAAGGTAGTCTTGAACACTAAAGAACCCCCGTTCGTTCTTCGATTCCTGTCAAAGTCTCCAAATGAAGACCGTCGAGCGAAGTTAGTGTCACCCCAATTTTGGAAGCAAGCGAAGACAGCTGTCGGTCTGAGATCATCAGTTCCAAAAGGGTCGGTGCAAATATTACGACAATCGTTCTATATGACAAAAGCACATGCCCGTCGACCACCTCGGACTCCATACGACCCAACTCCACTTCATCTACGCGATAAGAGAGCTTTTCAGAGTATCCCGCCTTTTGTCTCATCTTCTTGTTGGCAATGGCTTCAGATCGCTCGCGTTCTGCTCGACGTAACGACCTCGCCCGATCCAAAGGTGTGGCTTCTAAGACAACCGTTCGGGCAGGAGGTTTCGGCTGGAAAAGAGGGTTGAGGGCTCCCGCCTTTAAAGTTCCGCTTGGCCATCTGGCAACTTCAAAACAACGATAAATCAATGCGCCAACGCGAACTTCTTGATAGTACTCGGAAAAGTCCTCCGACTTCAGCATCTGGCATTCATCAGAAGATGGATTGAATTGCTCACTAGGTTTTTTCCCACGCACATAAAGAGGTGGTTCTCCCAGTGTCATATCGAAAATTGCCGAAAATTTAGCCTTGACCTCTCCAGACACAGATCTAATCTTGGGAGAAATTCCCAAAGTATTTGCTTTGACATTACTTTCCAACCAGAACGATGATCGTGTAGACCAGCTTTGACTCAGGAGATCTCTCTGAAGCCAAAGATCTATACTCGAAAGACCTTCGAAATCGACCGAATCGCAACGCCAAGGCGGCACTATGTCAATCCTGGTATATGTCTTTAACTTTGGCTCCATGACATCTGAACATCTACTAAGAAAGTCGCCCCACCGTAGAGATATCTTCTCCAGCTCTTCCAAGGATGCGTGCAAGTACGAGCGTTTGGGTAGAGCAAAACCCAAAGATGCCACGGCTGATCTCTTGTCGTAAAGACAGAGGCATCCCTGATCAACGCGCTGTGTCTGAACTTTGTAAGCAACTCCAATTGATCGTTTTTTCCCTCCTTGAGGCCTGTCTCGCCTTCGAAGAAGTCTGGGGTTCTTTTTGTGAACTCTTTGAGATCTAACCGTATCTTTGGATGACAAAAATCTAATGGCGATGAGAATCGAGACAATCAAGGGTTTGTTTTCCCTCGTAAGTAACCCTAGACACGAAACAACAAGTGAAACCAGCAGATACCCGCAAAATACTGCTGAACTATGCGATCCAATCACGCCAGCAAACACAATTAACGCACTAACAGATAGTGTCAACACTTGAAATGTTGACAGACCTAACAGTACCGTACGACCTTTTGCACTCGACAAAGCAAAGTTCATCTTACGCCTCCTGATCTGGATCGCAATGTACCTCGTCATCCATCGCGCCATCGTGATATCGCGTCATATCCACGCCATACTCCCTCATAAGGTTCTCCACTTCTTCATCAGTTGGTTCCGTGTCTGGATCAAGACCGTACATAGATCGAGCGAATTTGGAGTACTTTACCGAGCTGACCATCTCATATACTGGCGGATAGCCTTCGAATGGTGGAATGTCAACTGCCTCATTAGAAAAAGGCACATCGGGCCATGGGTCATAACTAGTGATTCCATCACTTTCAGATAGAACGTTTGCCGCAGAGCCACTGAGTCTTCTAAATGAACCCGTCACGCCCCCCTCAATTGAGGCAGCTAGATGAAGGTCTGCCAGGGGAATCAGTCTTATAACTAGGTAAGGTGACAAAACCGACACCATCAACATCGCTATTCCAGCCAAAAAAGTACTAACTACCTCCTGAGCTCTTCCACCCAAGGTACTTTGCATAACCGCTCCTAACGAAAGCCAAAGACCTAGTAGTGCTACAAACTTCACCATTTCGAGAGCTACGATTACTTCAATAGTTCGCCTCAACCAGGTTCTCCCCCATGGGAACAAGACCCCAATACTGGCCAAAGGTAGAGTGGCCGTTACCAGATAAAGTGCGCCATTTCTAAGAATCAACTCAAGCCACAGAGCGATCTCCGCCAACACGCCAAGAAGAAAAAGCAGCGCCACTACAAAGATAGGAATCGATTTAGCAGAACTTACGCCACTTGCATACACTTGCAAGTGGGAGAAAATCGTAGAGCTGGACTCAAGCGGAGTACAAATGTACTCCACAACACCGTTTAGAAGCGCAACAAGAGCTACCCCGCCACCACCCACAAGAGCTACCAACGGCACCTTAATGAACGCCGCCTTAACAGCCTCTAACAAAGACCCACTTATTATCGCAAAGATTAATCCCAATAAGAGAGCAGGCAACGCCAGGGCTTTAGCTATTTGGAGCACGTAAGAATACTCAAGAAGAAAAAAATGCGCCGTTGGTTCAAACACGGTCGAGTTCTTTACCTCAGTTCCCAAAGCTCCGATAAGCCAAATAAAGACTGACTCAAGGCCCTTGTCGAACGCGTATGAAAGAGTACGTAGCAACAACTTTAAGAAGTAGCTAGCAACACCGGAAAAGATGGAGTCGATCTGATAGACCACCATCAATTGATTCCGAGCCCAAGGTGAAAAAAGAAATTAATGATTGCTGGTGCTCCACCAATAAGTAACGCCGCAGCTCCAGATACCAACACCGCCCTTCTGCCGAGATAACTTTGTTGGTAGTTTTGAGAGTGTGCCCCAATCGCCCAAGTCGCTGCGCCGATCACCAGACCAACAAGTGCAATGATCAATGCCCATCCGCCCACACCATTAGCGAGACTCTGAAGCGTAGATCCACCAGGTAGAGCTGAAGGATTGGGGGACAGACTGACATCTAAGAGCATCCGGCTCATTGAATTCCTCCTTGGATTTAGCTAATTGTGATATATTACATGATATTTCATTGTCTTTCCTAACTTTTCATACATTTAGTAACTTAGATTCAAGACGCAATTCAGCAAGAATGTTTTTAGATTGATAGTTATGAAATTTAAAGTTACGTCAACGAGGTCATAGATGCTTCAAGACTCCAACGAACATCCCGATCAGTCATTGTCTATTCATGACAAAGTTGCATACCTTGAGATGACTTTGAACTCTTTAAATCTCGGCGTCGTGGTATGCGACACCAACGGTAAGACAGTTTTCGTAAATAATCCGGCTGATCGCATGTTTTCCACTTCCTACGGCGATGCACTCGCGGCCAAGGAGTTTCAGAACTTAATCCTCGAGGCGGCAAAAGGTAACTACACGGATCAAAACTTTGATCTATTTGGACCTCCAAAAAGAAGCTTCTTAGCAAAGGCTACTCCATTGATTCAAGATCGAAAGGTAGTCGGGTTTGCCGCAACTCTTGAAGATATCTCGTTGAAAAAACAGTTAGACGACGTTAGGAGGGACTTTGTCGCCAACGTATCACATGAACTTAAAACTCCCATTGGAGCCATGCAACTGCTTGCGGAGACGATGTCAATTGAAAGCGAACCTGACGTTTTAGCAAGACTGTCATCTCGGGTGGAAAAAGAAGCCATTAGGTTAGGGCGAATCGTCGAAGACTTACTTGATCTATCTAGAATCGAATCGTCTGGGTCGACCGAGCGGAGTATGCAGCCGATTAATCAAGTGATCCAAGAGGCGGTCTCTCGAGTTTCCACGTCAGCTTCGTTGAAAGATGTTTCCATAGATGTCATCATCTCCGAAGATGTGCCAGACGTTTGGATAGACTTCCGTCAGATGATCTCAGCTGTATACAACCTCCTTGACAACGCCGTTAAATACTGCGACCAGAACGGACACATTCAACTCGAGGTCACCAACTCCGATGAGTGGTTAACCCTCTCAGTAAGAGACAACGGCATAGGCATTCCGCCAAGAGATCTAGAACGAATATTCGAACGATTTTATCGAGTCGATCAAAACCGTTCCAGAATAACGGGAGGAACTGGGTTAGGACTCTCTATAGTTAGACACGTGGTAGAAAACCATGAGGGGCGCATAACAGTAGAGTCAGAAGAGGGTAAGGGGTCAACCTTCACAGTCTGGCTACCAATTATGTATGAGGAGCGATGACCAGAACCCAGCCCATAATATTAATAGCCGAAGATGAAGAGTCTTTCATTGAGGCACTCACGTTAGGTTTAAAGCGGGAAGGTTTTCTCGTTGAAGCCGCTCGGGACGGAGAAGAGGCGACACGAAAGTTCGAAGAGTTTAGACCCGACGTAATTCTTTTGGACGTGATGTTACCCAAGAAATCAGGCCTTGACGTCTGTCGGGAGATTCGTTCCAAGTCTAAAGTACCAATAATAATGGTCACGGCAAAGTCTACAGAGATCGATACGGTCGTCGGTCTTGAAGTTGGAGCCGATGACTATATCTCTAAACCTTATCGGTTCAAAGAGTTGGTCGCAAGAGTAAGAGCAGTCATGAGAAGAACTCCGGGTGATAACTACGACGTGACGAGCCAAGTCGAGAATGAAAGCATAGAAGTTGGTGAAATTGTGCTCGACACTTCCAAACATGAGGTCAGGATTCGTGGGGAGGTAGTGAAGGTTCCCCTCAAGGAGTTTGAACTCTTAGAGTTCCTCATCTCCAACCCAGGAAGGGTATTAACTCGCGAACAGATAATCGATAGGGTTTGGGGTCCTTACTACTCAGGGGATACAAAAACCCTTGATGTTCACATAAAACGACTTCGCTCTAAAATAGAAAGGGATCCGTCAGACCCCAAGGTAATCACGACGGTAAGAGGACTCGGCTACCGACTGGAGACATCTCGGTAAACTCTTTGTGTGGACAACCCTCTAGAGAACCAGATCCAAGAACTCAAGCGCAAAGGTGTAAAAGCCACCGTTGCTCGGAGAGCTGTACTTGAGGTGCTTCTGGAAGGACCCAGCCACCAAAGCGCAGACGACATCGCTACCAAAGTATCTTCACGTTATCCAGAGATTCATCTTTCAACGGTATATCGGACCCTTGAGACGCTTGAAGGTATTGGGGCGATCGACCATGTCCATTTGGGACATGGTCGAGCCGTCTACCATTTAGGAGACGAACCCCACCAACACCTTGTATGTGATAGATGCGGCTCAGTCACAGAAGTTCCAAACGAAATATTTTCCCCATTGAACGAAACTCTTTCGAAGCGATATGGGTTCCACCTGAGACGAAACCACTTTGCGGTACTGGGTCGATGTTCTAGCTGTGAGAATTCCACAAGCCAAACGTCAGTACGTACCTATGGTTAACTCTACTTGAAGGTAACGATGGTAAGTGTTCCGACAAAAAACAGAATGCCTGAGATTCCATATACAGAAACTTTGACAATAACTCGCTTAATCGGCGATCTTACATAATCGTCCATGATGTAGCGCAATCCATTAGTTCCATGTAAGAGACCGAGAGCCAAGAGCATCCAATCAAAGATCCTCCACAGTGGATTAGACCAACGCGCGGCTACAAATGCCACGGTTGTAGTAGTGACATCGTGCATGATGTGCATGATAAAAAAGTGAATCAATGCCAAGAAGAACAAAACAATGCCCGAAACTCGCATAAACAACCATGACCAAGTCTCAAAGTTCTGTCTCGAGGAACGCCGACCTAATCCGATCTCCGTCGAGTCACGCTTAATTGTTGATGCCATTTCACACCTTTCCAGTAATGAACGGTTTCAAAATAAATACGGCACCAACTAAGGTCATGACTACTGCTAAAGACAGCATGAAAAGAAAGACCCCTTTCTCATTTTTAATGACCTTAGGGAAAAAGTCGATCATCACCACTCGTAATCCGTTGAGTGCATGGTAAAGAAGTGCAAATAGCAGACCAACCTCAAATAGCCTGAGGAACACATTTCCGTAGAGTCTGTGAATTGAGTTGTAGATATGAGGACTATTTAGCGTCGATACATCCACTATATGAAGAAGTATGAACATGAAAACCAAAAAACCAGTCACCCTGTGGAGCACGAACGCCCATTGACCGGTCTTTCCTCTGTACATAGTCGACGAGGGACTCACTTTGACCTCCGAATCCATTTGTCGCCCCAAAGCGTGGTCGAGACAACATAAAGCGCAAAGCCTATTACCACTAGCGTAACTGCGCCCAGCGCAAGCGAAAATAACAATTGAGATGTATTCACATCTGCAAACCTAGCGGAAATTCCATGAAGTGTCTAAACCCAACTTCTAACTTAACGCCCCAGATGGAGAAATTTTACTAAACCCACCCAAATAAGGAGCCAAACAGGTCGGTAAAGTTACACTTCCATCCGCCTCTCTTCCCATCTCCATGATGGCAGCCCAGATTCGGGGCCAGGCTAGAGCTGAACCATTTACAGTATTTAAAAGAACTACTCGACCATCTTGCATCCTCCGATACCGCAAGTTTGCTCTTCGAGCTTGATAGTCTGAGAACCACGAGACCGACGAGACCTCTAACCACCTATCTACTCCAGGAGAATAGACCTCAAGATCTATGGTTCTCGCGGACGATATTCCTAGGTCACCCGTGCAAAGATGAACTACGCGATATACGAGACCAAGAGCTCTTATGAGCTGCTCCGCTCTTTTCAAGATATCGTAGAACGCCTCGTCTCGTTGCTCATATGTGCAACAAGCAAAGAGCTCAACTTTGTCAAATTCATGAACGCGCAGGAGGCCCCGAGTATCTTTTCCGGCTGATCCTGCCTCCCGTCTGAAACACGGAGTCGTTGCCGTCAAACGTATGGGAAGTTCTCTCTCTTCCAAGATTTCGTCTTTAAACATGGATGTCAAAGGCACTTCTGCCGTAGGAATTGCAAAAAGATCATCAAGTTCCATGTGATAAGCGTCTTCTTCAAACTTTGGCAGGTGTCCAGTGGAAACCATAGTCTGACGCTTGACAAAGGTAGGTGGTCGCACCTCCAAGTAAGAATCTTGGTGCTCGTTCAAAGCAAATGATGTCAATGCCCGAACGACCTTGGCGCCGCTGCCTTTAAACATAGGAAACATCGAGCCAGATATCTTTGCAGCTCTAGGAAGATCTAATATTCCAAGTTGTTCCCCGATCTCCCAATGGGGAACCCTTTTGTGAAGGGGAAACTCTTCAAGTACAAACTGTGAATAAGGTACTTCGCCAGATCTTTGTGACCAGGCTCTTTCTACCACATTTTGCTCTTCGGAAGATCCAACTGGCACGCGTGCATCCGGAAGGTTGGGAATAACCGCAAGGTACCGTCGACGCTCTTCGTCTAGCTTCGTTGTTTCTCTCTCGAGAACCGCTGCCTTTGCTCCCAGTTCTTTTGACAATACCCTTAGATCCTCGGCTTTAGAACGATCTCCTTGGCGTATTGCAGTGGCCACTTCACCGGAGACCCTATTGATCTCCGCTCTTAAGTTGTCACGCTCCGCCATTGTGGAACGTAAGTTGGAGTCAATCTCGAGAACCATGTTTAGTAGTGCAGGATCAACTCCACGAGTCTCAAGCAATTTCGTAGTCTGTTCTCGGTCTTCCCGAAGCAATTTAATATCGATCATTAACTTTAGAGACTAGTGTCAAACCATGGCAGTAATAGAGGTTTCGGATCTGTACGTTAAATATGGATCCAAAGAAGCAGTTTCCGGTCTCAGTTTCGAAGCTGAGTATGGTCAGATTCTCGTTGTATTAGGACCAAACGGAGCCGGAAAGTCTACCACTATCGAGTCTCTCGAAGGATTTCGAAAACCCTCGTCAGGTACTGTAAAGGTTCTTGGCCTAGATCCACAAAAGCATCAACGCGAACTCGGCAAAAAGATCGGCGTAATGTTACAAGGAGGAGGAGTAAATCCCAGGATGACACCTGCACAAGCCTTGGCATTATTCGCTGGATACTACGACAATCCTTTAGACCCAAAAGAGCTTGAACAATCTCTCGAACTTAACCACGTCAGACGGACTCCTTTCCGACGGCTTTCAGGTGGAGAAAAACAACGGCTCCTCCTGGCGCTTTCGGTTGTCGGACGGCCCGAAGTAGTTTTCCTAGACGAGCCCACATCTGGAGTAGATCCCGCTGGACGAGTCGCCATTCGTGAGCTAATTGCAAAACTTCGAGCTGACGGCGTAGCTGTCATTCTTACTACACACGAACTCGGCGAAGCTGAAAAGTTGGGTGACCGACTACTCATAATTTCTCATGGCCGATCGATCTCATATGGGGACCTTTCACAAATAAAAGCGCAGCACTCTCAGACACAGATATCCTTTCGTTCATCGTCGCCTATAGATCAAGATGACTTTGAAACCAACCTCCGTGTTCCTCTTGAACGACCATTTGGAAACGATATCTACATCATCAGAGGAGAGAACTCCCCGGAGCTAGTCGCACTGGTAACACGATACTTAGCTGACAAGAAAGTAAACTTCCATGATCTGTCAACATCAAGTACCTCACTTGAAGATATATATCTATCTCTAACCAAGCAAGAAGGATCTAAGTGATCCATCAAAAGGAGGAGAAACTGCGTTGAAGGCGTACGTTGCTCAGGCTAAATCCGAAATTCGGCTCTCCCTCACCCAAGGAGAGTCACTTCTTGTAACCATATTGATTCCTGTAATGCTGCTTTTAGGATTTTCTGAGGTAAAGGTCCTTCCTTTACCTCAAGGAGTGCACTCAAGACCAGAATTTTTGGTGCCAGGAACCATGGCTTTAGCGGTAATGGCTACGGGAATGGTATCTCAGGGAATAGCGACTGCCGTAGACAGAACATACGGTGTGTTAAAGAGATTAGGTGTCACTCCTTTAGGCAAAACCGGATTCCTGTATGCAAAAACTACTGCAATCTTGGTAGTGGAGATCATCCAGTTGGCAATTCTTTTCTTCCTTGGTCTGCTGTTGGGTTGGCATCCAAACGGAAACTACCTTGCTTTTGTACTCGGAGTCATCTTAGCAACGGTAGCGTTTTCAGGAATTGGTCTGTTTCTTGCGGGAACGTTGAGATCCGAGGCGATGATTGGAATCTCCAACGCCTTTTATTTAATCCTGTTGTTTCTCGGAGGTATGATCTTTCCGGTAAGTTCTTTGCCAACGGTACTGGCAGACATAGCAAACATTCTACCGGCACAAGCTACGTCACAGATTTTCTATCATGCTCTTGGAGTTGGTGGACGCATAACGACCTCAGCGTGGGTTGTTCTCATTGTCTGGGCAATACTGGCCCCTGCCATGGCTGCAAAGTTCTTCAAATGGGAGTCTTAGACTATAACTTATAGATACCTAAGAACTACTTCTGCTATACGTCATGAACGTATTAGATTGGTTTTGTGAAAAAAGAGTGGGTAGACGGGATCAAGAACTGGAGAATTTCGCCTATAACCTTTAGGCGACTTTCTTACACAACGCTTGTTTTTCTAGCAATTATAATAGTTACCGGAGGTGCCGTAAGACTGAGTCAATCAGGCTTGGGCTGCCCAACTTGGCCGAACTGTACAGCGAACCATTTGGTGGCAACAGACTCATTCCATCCAATGGTAGAGTTTGTCAATCGCTTGATAACCATTGGAGCATCTGTCATAGTTATGGCATCTGCCCTAGCAGCCTTCTTACGAAAGCCTTTTCGAAAAGATCTAGCTTGGCTCGCCATGGGACTTGTAGGTGGACTTATTGCTGAGATCATCCTTGGTGGACTAACTGTGCTTGCCAAACTAGCACCACCTTATGTCATGGCTCACTTCATTCTTGCAATCTTGATCGTCTGGAACGCAATTGTTCTATACGTTCATTCAGCCAGCGACGATCAAATACCTATTAGACGGGTATCCAAAGAGACCGTTCTGTGGGGTAGAATGATCTTAGTAGTTCTTGGGGCTGTCATATTTGTAGGAACTGCAGTTACTGGATCTGGTCCACACAGTGGAAGTCCTATCGCACAAAGGTTACCATTCAAACTCCGAGACGTAGCTCAACTGCATGCCGACATAGTATGGCTCCTCATTGGACTAACACTTATCGGTCTACTTCTCCTAAAACAAAGCGGAGCACCAGAGGATGTGCAAAAGGCGGCTCGTTTTTTGTTGATCATGGAAGCTTTGCAAGGAGCTATCGGTTATACCCAGTACTTTACCAACCTGCCGGCCCTGCTCGTTGGGTTCCACATAGCTGGAGCCACTGTCGTTTGGATGACTGCCCTATGGGTAAATCTTCAATTCTTCGAACGTGGTACGCTGGAAGATGAGGCGACTCGTGCTAAAGACCAAGAAGGCAATGCATTCGAACTCTCTAAAGATGACGTTACTTCAGCGTCGGATCAAGTCAAAGTATCTGCGGTAACGACGCAGCACGGCTTCTTTTACAAGAGATGGTAGGTTTGATATCGTTACCCCTCTAAGTAAAACCGAGATGAAGGCTCTTTAATATCTACTCACAAATAAATGGTTCTCCGAAAGGTAGGTGGAAGTGGCCGGCTTAGGAGGAATGGTTGAAACAGAAGAGAAGATCGACCAAAAAGTGGACTCACCTTGGGTCGTGATCGTATGGAACGATCCCGTCAATCTTATGAACTACGTAACCTTTGTGCTCCAGCAGCTATTTGGATACTCGAAAGAAAAGGCTACGACCTTAATGCTTCAAATTCACAACGAGGGCAAAGCTGTCGTATCTTCCGGATCGAAAGTGGAGGCGGAGCGAGACGTAAATAAACTACACGCCTATGGCCTGTGGGCTACTATGCAGCAGGATAAGTAACAGCATATGAAATCTCCTTTTAAAAAAAGTGGAACCGAAATAAAGGTAAAGATGGCCCATGAGGACAGGGCTGTTATTAGTGATTTTCTAATGCAGATCTCTGGCGTGGCTATGACTGATCAATCACTGGCATGGCGGCTTTTCCCTCCGCTCTACTCAGATCCGGTGGCACAAGCTGAACATGACTTGAGCGCGGAGGGCAAGGACCATAGGCCGGTCGAGATATCCAGATCCTTCGCACTCAGCGCCGCGTTACTCACCGATAAGGAGCTATTAACTATCGAAGAAGCGAACTCTGTTCTTCAAGATTTGAATAGATCTCGATTAGTTATGGCGGAGATAATAGGAATCAACGACGACTCTTTCGACCCGGGTCAGCTCGCTTCGGACCAGTTGAAGTTTGCTTTCGACGTTTATAACTACTTTGGGTGGATCGTTACCGAGCTTACCGAAGTCATGGCAGACACTAACCCAAACAATTAGAAGTGCCCTCGTACGATAGGATTGAACAGGAACTCGAATAGATGACGTCACCTTCTTCGAATACAAACGTACACGATAACTACTTGGTCCTTCCTAAGCATGCATTTGAAAACGACCACATTGGACGGCTTTTGAGTCCGGTCGACTTAACCACAGCAAAGAAAGTCCTCAGGGCAGGTGGTCAAGTAACTTTGCCTTCGCAGCAGTTATTAAACGAAGACGTTTTCGAAGCGCTAAGTCAAGGTGGCGACCTTTTCATTTTTCTGAGCAACGGATCTTCCATAAAACTCAAAGACGCCTTCGAAGTTAACTTCAAAGAACTTCCCACCAGTGAATGGTTTTTAAAGACCAGCGAAGATATACCTGCATTTAAGAGAGCTCCTAGAGAAGTTCCCCTCTCGTCTCCGCTATATATCTCCCAAACACAGATAAAGATAGAGCCAATCATCTGGGTAAACATAAGAATGGTCGATTGTCTTGTAGGCTGGCGAACACAAGTGGGTCAAGGCACTCTTCATCTATTTGGATTTGATTACGCTTGCCTAACGTACGCCAACGAAGAGGTCCGCTACCTTTTGGAGGTATACCAGAGTTTAGGAGTAGACAGAGCCAGGCCATTTGGCGTTTCTGTGGTAGGTTATGGGCCTTATGGTGGTATGGGTTACTTTCACGGAACTGCGATCAACAGTACTCCGGGACTCCAATTTGTGGGTACAGTAGATACCAATGCTGAAAGAAGGAAGGCCGCTAGGGAAGGATTCCCCGGAATTAAAAGTGTATCTACCCATCGCGACTTGCTTGAGCTAAGCGAAGTCGAGGTTGTTGTCGTAGCTACACCACCATCTACACATTTTACAATTGCAATGGAAAGTCTTAGTGCTGGGAAGCACGTCGTACTTGAAAAGCCAATGTGTTTAACTTTAACAGAAGCAGACCAGTTAATCGCTCTAGCGCAGCAGAACAATGTTGTGTTGACGGTTAATCAAAACCGTCGTTGGGATCAAGACTTTAGGGCTATAAGAAATCTCATTAGTCGTGGAACCTTGGGCGAGGTCTTCAACATCGAAACCTTCGTGGGCACCTTCGATCATCCTTGCCGAGCCTGGCACTCTGACAAAGACGTCTCAGGGGGTGCCGCCTATGACTGGGGAGCCCATTACGTCGATTGGATACTTTTGCTCTATGGCGAAAAACCCGTAGAAGTAACCGCAATTGGTCACAAGAGAAAATGGTTTGAAGTTTCTAACCTCGATCAGATTACTATTCATATGAAGTTCTCTAAAGGGCGAGAGGCGACGTTCACGCAAAGCGACTTGGCGGCAGTAAGAAAGCCCAAGTTTTATATACAAGGAACCGAAGGTACCGTCGTGGGAGAGTATCGACCTATCTCCAAAGAGTCAGTATCACAACAAGAAGGATATGTTAAAGAAACATATCACTTCGCAGAAGCTCCCGCAGAGCTACATCTCACAAAGTACGAAGGTCCTGGGACTCTAAGCAGCCATACAATTGCGCTACCGATGCCCCAAAGGTTTGGATTTTGGCGAAACTTTGCAGATCACATTCACCTAGGGGCTCCTCTAGAAGTCAAGACAACTCAGGTACGAGAGGTCATTTCCATACTCGAAGAAGCCAATAAAGCGACGAAGACGATCCAACTATGAACCATGTGCAGATAAAGTTTGGGGTTATTGGAGCTACAAGTAACGTCGCTCAGGTCGGGGTAATCCCTGCCATAATCAACTCTCCTTTTGCAACTTTAGCAGCAGTATCTTCTCGCACATACGAGGATGCTCCACGTGGCGTACTAGGCGTACGAAACTACTCTGACTACAGAAAGTTGCTACAAAATAGCGACATCGATGCTGTCTACGTTGCTCTTCCGAATCATCTGCACCTAGAGGCGGTAGTTGAGGCTCTTGACTCCAATAAGCACGTACTTTGCGAAAAACCCATAGCTCTCTCAGAAGCGGACCTGATTTCAATGAAAGATTCGGCTTCAAAACACTCATTAGTACTAGCGGAAGCTTACATGACTGCCTACCATCCAAGACATAGACTCGCCCTTTCGATGGTGAAAGATATCGGATTTGGCGATGTACAAACCATCTATTCAACCTTTTCTGGAACACTCCAACCTCTGTCTGGTTATCGAATGAATCCACACAAGGGGGGTGGATCTCTCTGGGATATCGGCATATATGCCCTGTCTCCGGTTCTAGAGATTCTTGGGTCAGCTCCATCACAGATATCTTTGAGAATGCAAAGGGCCGACTCAGGAGTGGATCTTCGATCCACCATAGTTCTTGACTACCAAAAAGACCAGGTTGCGTTTGTACACACTTCATTCATCTCCGCTGAAAGTCAACTTTTGAAGGTAATAGGCTCAAAGCAATCGATCGAGTTACAAAGAGCCTGTACTCCCAGTCCCCAGGACACCGAAATTCTTGTCACTGATCAAATGGGACAGGTCAGCTCCATCACCTCCCCCCCAAAGAGTCCTTACGGGGCTATGATCGATGAGTTCTCACTTTCACTCATTCATGGAACTACCCCCGGTTGGGAACTTAAGGATTCACTAAGGACGCTGCGGGTTATCGAACGGCTTTACAGCGAGTCAAGTAGCTTCACAGAGAGAGTGACAATCCCAAACCTTTTTTGAGCGCTTTGGAATCACGCATACGCCATGAGGAACATTCACTCTCTAAAACAGGTTAAACATATGTGGAATTTGACTACGTTACTCTACCTAATGGTTTGCAACTACATTATCTTTGGTGGGAAGGTAAGGCACCATCAGTTCTCTTGGTACACGGTCTCGCGTCTAACGCAAAAATGTATCAGGGCGTAGGTCAGACGCTACATAAGTCTGGGCTAAAGGTAGTATCGCTCGACCAAAGAGGTCACGGAAAATCTGACAAGCCAGAAGCAGGATATGACTATGAAACATTGGTAAGCGACATACACGAGTTTCTCATCTTGATGAGAGAAAAGGGCAGACTAACCAAAAAGATACTTCTGGTTGGACAATCCTTCGGGTGTTCCGTCGTTGAAAACTATGCTCTCAGATATCCTCAGGATGTAACTGGGTTAGTTCTGATAGATGGTGGATATCGTTCATTGAAACTTGACTTTCCCGCGTGGGACGAGTGCGCAGCGGCACTTGCACCACCGAACTTTCAAAACCAGAGTTTTAAATCCTTGTCAAATATCCTAACTAACCATCTGTCGGAGTTCCCTGACAGTGCTCGAGAAGGTTTCATGGCCAACTTTCACGAGGATGAAGAGGGATTCGCCAACTCCAACCTTCCTCGTCATCTTCATATGGTGATATTGCATGAACTCTGGAAACAAGTGCCCGAAGTCATAGTTCCAAAACTGCGTGTTCCCTTCGTGTTCATCACTGCCCTGAACAGCAATGGGCACAGTTCTTCGATAAAAAAGAGTGCCATCGCAGAGCTTAGAAGGAATGCTAACGTGGACTCAGCGGAGTATTGGATAGTAGGACATCACGATCTTCATGCCCAACATCCAATCGAGGTATCCGAGATAATCATGCAAGAGATGACCAAAGGAGCGTTTGCTAAGTCATGACACAACAAGATGTAGCAAGCTACCAAGGCATATTGTGCGTGATGGGGTCTGGAGAAACGGCTCCAACCATGGTGAAGGTACATAGATCGCTGTTGAACCGTATTCCTCTTGGAGATCACGCTCCGCTATGCAGCATTTTAGATACGCCTTATGGTTTCCAAGAAAACGCTGACGAACTTTCTCTAAAGACAATCGACTACTTTAAAGTCTCTCTAAAGCGGAACTTTCAAGTTGCATCTTTTCGATCCCTTAGTCTTTCAGGTACATACAAACAAGATGTCTTTTATGACCAAGTACAAAACTCTCATTATCTGTTCGCTGGACCGGGCAGTCCAACTTATGCACTTAAAGTATGGAAGGAACTTGGATTGGGTTCCCTACTTTCTAAAACTCTGCTCGAGCCCAGGGTTATCACCTTTTCCTCAGCAGCCGCACTGACACTAGGCAGCTTCACCCTGCCAGTTTATGAGATATACAAAGCAGGAGAAGAAGTTCGGTGGGAGAAGGGACTTGGGCTTTTCGATAAAATTTTTGCCCAAAAAATAGCGATAGTTCCTCATTACAACAACCAAGAGGGAGGAACTCACGACACCAGATACTGTTACATGGGCGAGGGTCGAATAAAAATACTTGAAAATACTCTTCCAGACGACGGGTTCATATTAGGTGTAGACGAACATAGCGGTATAGTTTTTGATCTTGCATCACAAAGTATCGAAACAGTTGGTATCGGCGTAGTGACGTTGCGGAAAGATGGACTATCAAAACAGATTCCCGTTGGGTCAAAGATGGAGATTGAGACGTTTCTCGAGATACCTTTTTCTCACCGCCGCAACCGTTCAAACTCTGAAGCCAGTAATCCGATCTTTCCTTTACACGATCATGCTACACAGGATGAAGAAGCACGTACATCAGATCAGGAAGCCATAGCAAATCCTTTAGAGATGGAACTTATACGCTTAAAGAAAGAATTTGACACGGAAATAGAGATCTCGAACTTTGCACAGGCTTCAAAAAAGATTTTGGACCTTGAGTCCACATTGGCAGAATGGTCTACCGACTCCTTACTTTCTGATCTAGACAAGCAAGGGCGATCTCTGCTTCGGAGCATGATCATACGTCTCGGCACTGAAGCCGCAGCTAAAGCCATCGATAAATCTTGCATACTTGCACCTTTTGTAGAGTTCCTCCTAGAGGAACGTTCGAAGGCACGATCTGTCAGGAACTTTGAAAGGTCCGACGAGATTCGAAATTTTCTATTATGTGTTGGAATTGAAGTTCAGGACTCACCTGAAGGAACTTCATGGTCTCTAAGAGACGCTATAGTGTCTTCTACGGGTATTTAGAGCATGCCCCCATCGTCTAGTGGACTAGGACGTCGCCCTTTCACGGCGGTAACACGGGTTCGAATCCCGTTGGGGGTGCAAGTGGGCTAGCGACAAAACTAGCCCTATCGTAACGACAAAAGTCACGCTCCTTAGCCAATTATGACTCTGGGGTGTGACCATTTGTTGGGCGTTAGCGATTTTGGCGAGTTTCGCTTTTCAATTGGCAGTAACTGAGATGCGTGAGGTGCCTAAAAAGCAGTTGGTTGGAACTTTTGTGTATCTTTTACAACCCTGGTCTTTCAGACAAACTGGCTAAGACTTGTTCTTCTGCGTTTAGGACGCTTTGGTCTCTGCTTGTAGGATTGTTCGGCTCTATAGCTTTTGATCTTTCTGACATTTGATGCAATGAGGAGCATTGTCACAAATATTGACTGCGGAGCAATCCCTCTCACTCTTCGCCTTCCAGGTTGAGACAGTGCCTCATGGCATGGATCTTTGACATATCCGTTCAGCCCTTCTATGGTATTTCGCAATGTGGCGTATTGCTTGTGCCATTCAGTGGTTGCAAAGCAGAGGTCCTGGCGGTGACGGGCGCCAACATCTGGTGCAATTGTTATTGAACTTTGATTACAGATTGCCGGGGTTAGCTCCCCATCTGGTTTTGTAAGGGTTATCTTTATTCTTCCCTCTTTGGTAGAACTGGGCCTAAGGGGACAGGTAACTTTGGGGTAATCACCGATTGCAGGACAACTGTAACGTTCATAGCCGTCTTGATCCGGACCCTGTTTACGCCTTAGGAGATATTTCTCCCTTGCATCAATGTGTTTTTCATAGATATCACCCTTTATCTTTCCCATTCTGAATTCAAGCGTGGCATCAATAAGCGGCTCTGGAATATTTGGACAGTACCAGTTTCCCTCTACCAGCAGGGCACCTCCACTGTTTGCCTGACGTCCCAGCTGATCTATCTTGTAGTCCATCACAAGTGAATATCCGAGAGCTTTTAGGGGAAGATGGAAGTTCTCAGGGACTGCAGTTGAATATGCACGGTCAGCTCCCAGATATCCCGGTCTATATCCCCGATCTGATATTGATCTGAGGACTTTTATCCCATTTCCCCCTGGATCAGCGCCTGGTCTTGACATCTGAAAGCCAAGTACCAGATTGGGATGTCCGAAACTGACACTGCTATGGCTACCATCAGCTTTTATCTGGGCCATGGTGGCAATTGTGGCCTCCAGTGCCCAGGCTATTTTGGTTCTTCGCCTGCCTTTCTTATCCTCGCTGTCTCTGTGATCGCCCTCACGTATGTACCATCCGCCATCGGGATCACTGGCACAAGTACCCTTTGTCTTAGATGGTCCCCGACTAAAGAGGGGAACCACGGTCGCATCAAGACCGACCTGTCCGTCATAAGACTTCAGTTCGTCCCCGCTCATCAGCTTTACGCTTTGATCCAGCAACGAATTGCACAACCTAAGAAGCGATGCAGCCTTATCTGCGCTAGCTGATTCACTTAGGGGCTTGGCCACGGCCAGGAGCATTTCATTTTCGATACAGAGATTTTTAGGTAATGGCGATGGATCCACCTCATTACAGATGAGATGGAACATATAGCGCACTCTTCTATAGAAGGCCAGAAACTGTCTATGGCTAGTTGGTCTGCCCACAACTTCCAGCCTCTCTTTCTGCTCTTGGGTGAACTGAAAGTAGAGAAGTTCTGTCACTGATTTCAAAATAAGTGGCCGATCGTCTAGAGCCAACAACAAAAGAGCCGCAAGGATTGCCTTTACCGACAGTGAACGGGGTCTGCCGGTATTTCGCTTTAGTGATTCTTCCAGCTTCAGTACTTCATCTGACTCCTCTATAAGTGAGACGGCTAATTTGACTCTGTCGGCACCTACTACACTCAACTGGTCTAAAGTGCCGTCTTTTGACATCTCTAGGGGGTTCCATCTGCAGCTAAGTGCCTAAGCCCAGCTTTAGTCTTAGGTGCTCCATCTACTAGGCCCACATAACGGATCAGGGATTCAACTTCAGTTATTCCGGTTATATAGAGCAGATCTCTAAGCGATATATCTTCATTCCATCTGTCGCAGATGAAGCTGGCCCTTGCCATTGCAACTTTGAATCTCTGCGAGCCGGGGTCGCGTACCAGATTATCGGCGAAGTCGTTGATAAAGTTCTTGGTATTGCGGTTTCGGGCATTTGGATGAAACAGGAACGCCTCATCATCTACTGGCTCTAGTGAGCTAAGAATGCGATCCCATGGTGATTTTATCGGAACTACCCTGTTGGCAATTGTTATATGACTGCCGTCTTTCGAGAGGCCTTTCCCCCTTACGCTGCGCAGTTCACTAACCCTAGCACCTGCACCTATTGAAAGTGCGATCATTGAAAGTGCGCTATATCTGCGCCAGGCTTTGTTCTGAGAGTTGGCAATAGAGACCAGTTCCGCTCTTTCATCTCTGGAGTACGGTTTTAGGGCTAACGAACCAGGAAATGAAAGGCCTTCTTTCAAATCGATGCCAAAGGTGGCACTGATCACCCAGCGATAAGTGCCTTTGGTGGAAGGGGCGAGAGTTGAACTTTTCAGATAAGTCCGTACTAAATCGGAGTCGATATTTGTCCAGTCAAATGCGAGCCCATTTGACTCATGAAAACCCGCTAATGCCCTAGCTACAGAGGCAGGGCGTTGATCTAGTCTTTTGCTTTCCACCTCGGGTCTTTCTCTACTATTTCAAGTGAAATTGCCTCAATCTCACGTACCAGTTCCCGAAGACGTTTGGCGTTGTCAAAATACTGCTGGTACTCGTCAAATTGTTCCTGGCTGAGCAGTCTGGTTACAGTTTTGCCGCTTATCTTTCTGGTCCAGGAGATATAGGGACCGTGCAGTTTTGATTCATCACTTTGACAACTGCATCCGGCTTTACCGCATCTATAACGGCGGACCGTTAGAGATCCAGGAACACTTAGCCCGATCGATGACAGCTCAGATGCTATTTCAGTAAGTCTCCTCTGATACCGTTCGCCCGGCTCCATAGCTGGCCCTTTCCTCGATATATCCACAGTATCATACTGCGGATACAATTGCATGTATTTACGTGATTCTTACAAACCTAATGATTGGTATTGAGACACAGACAAAAGCCAAAACCACTACTGGGATTTTTACACCCTTAGCATGGGATCTGATCCACTAAATCGACTAGAGTTAGCTGCTAGGACTAGTTTTGTCGCTAGCCCGCAAGTTTTCAACTTGCTATTCGATTTTCCTAAAATATCTTGATACCTCCTACTCACAAGCAAATATTCTCGTAAACAAAAGACTTCTGATGGCCTTTGCAACGGATCTTCGTTGGTGCCAGAAAATCTGACACCAACGACAAAGCAGTTCTCTTACTTATCTTTGAGATCTCTTGCTCCAGAATCTTGTCTCGCGACTGACGGGTGAGATAAATCAGAACCTAATGGGGTAATAAGCACAGGTAACGTGTTCAGGACCATGCAGGTGAACTCAACTTCCCATACGAACTTTCGGAACTCGATCTATCTACCTATTGAGCTGCAGTTTAGTTCATATCTTAGCGAAAGCTCCAGTCTCTTTGAGCTTTGTATTAGCTCTATGGAGATCTCGCATTACCGCCTCAAGAACTTTGACACGTTCGATTTCAGCTATTGTAAATGCCTCTAACATCCACCACCATCAATCTTAACTTCGCAAATCTCACCTGATAGTTTCCCTCGTACCATTGCAACCTTTTGTGCCGGCTCGACTGAAGTTCCACCTATTTGAACGTACCTCCTCTTCGATGATTAGTCATTAGACACATTTACGAAATGGAGAACCTCTGGTGCACATATCTTCGGCATATACATGTGACATCCTCTCGGCCCTTACGGACGAGGCTTCCAAAGTCGCTCTCATGCGACCTCGGCTGGTTGACGTTTCATCGGGTCGCTGTGCTGTGTCTTGTTAGACCTAGCGTGCGGTGTCCCTCCACGTCCTGAGACCGTATGTCCTACGGCGGTTGAGATTATATTCTTGGCTGCATTGATGTCTGCGTTATTTGTGTAGCCGCACGCCTTACAACAAAAGATAGCTTGGCTCTCGCGATTTGTTTTGTCCGTGTGACCACACTTAGAACAACACATACTTGTAAATGCAGGATTGATGAAAATGAGTTCGACTGGCGTGGTGGCGTTGGTAGCCTTATCGGTCAGTCGCTTTTTAAACAGTGACCAACCCCGTTCAAGAATTACCCGATTGAGACCAGCTTTCTGAGCGACGTTGGTTCCTGGATTCTCGACTGTTCCCTTAACTGATTTGGTCATGTTCTTAATCTTTAGATTCTCTAGTGCGATCAAGTCATAGCTTCTCACTAGATCAGTTGTCGTTTTCTCGATCCAGTTGTTGCGACGGTCTTTCTCTTTAGCCGACTCTTTAGCTAGAGCTAGTTTGGTGGACTTGCGACGATTAGAGTCTTTGGCCTGTCGAGCGAGCTTTCTCTGTAACCGACGCTTGCACTGTTGTTCGCCTTTGGAGAGAAGTGTTGGCATGTCCAAGAATTCACCAGTAGACATGGTTGCAGTGTGAACAACCCCCATATCCAGTCCGATGATTTCGCCGGTGGGTTCACGTTCCATTTGTGGAGCAGGATAAGTGAAGCTCACGAACCACCTACCAGATCTATCTTTGGTGACCCTGGCTGAGGAAGCATGTGCTATATCTTGGCACTGTCGAGTGATACGGAACTTCACCCAAGCGCACTTAGGGATGAAGACCTGACCCCACTTGCGATTCAACCGTCGAACAGATAGATCGCGAATGGCAAAGCCTTCGTGGATACCAGCCTTACGCCAGGTAGGTCTAGAGAAGTGATCCGGTCTCTTCCACCAGTTCTGAAAGGCTCGATCCAAGTCTCGTAAAGCCTGTTGCTGAACTACAGAGGAACCTTCACGCAACCAAGTTTCTCTACGCAACTCAGCCAGCTCATGTGCTTGGGAGTTATACGTGATCTTCTGTGTGCGGTATCTAACCCATAAGTTACGTTGTTCGAGCGCTAGGTTCCATACATAACGAGCTTCAGAGCAGTGACGTATAAGAGTGGGTCGTTCCTCCTCTTTGAGATACAGGCGCTCACGTATGCTCATAGTGCTATTTTACCTCGACGGTGTTACAGAGGTCGCTCGACCCCGCCCTTACAGACGGGGTTTGCGTTCCTGTTTGATCAAAGACTCTGTCTTGTTCGCATCCTCATGAGAGACTCCATGTACCACATCCTTGAGTCTCAAACCCAACGACATTAGATCCAATGGTCAGTGTTACGGGTCCCACTGCGTTGTCATTTGCAATAATTGATGAAGTCGAGCCTAAGAAGTTTAAATCCGTCTCCCAGTAGCAGTTTGCTCCTCCGCTGGTAGAGTAGGTACCAGGCACAATGTTGACACCCACTGCATACACACCATCGCCAAAACTCGACAACTTTTGCTCGCTAGTTCCAAGTGGTGTCCACGTACCACATCCTTGAGTCTCAAACCCAACGTCGCTCGACAGTATTGTAACTATGGCCGGTCCAACAACGTTGTTGTTACTGATAATGCTACTGAAACTTCCCGACAAGGAACTCTCCCTTTGCCAGTAGCAGTTTGCTCCTCCTTGCGTTTGATACGTTCCAGGGGCAACTTGTTTTCCCACCACCCAGTTTCCATCTCCAAAGCTCGTTGCAGGAGCAGCCGTAGTTGCAGGAGCAGCCGTAGTTGCAGGAGCAGCCGTAGTTGCAGGAGCAGCCGTAGTTGCAGGAGCAGCCGTAGTTGCAGGAGCAGCCGTAGTTGCAGGAGCAGCCGTAGTTGCAGGAGCAGCCGTAGTTGCAGGAGCAGCCGTAGTTGCAGGAGCAGCCGTAGTTGCAGGAGCAGCCGTAGTTGCAGGAGCAGCCGTAG
>JAJYGA010000093.1 GCA_021785255.1 Actinomycetes bacterium | reverse complement strand
CGCTCGCGAATGCTCATAGTGCTATTTTGCCTCGACGGTGTTACAGAGGTCGCTCGACCCCGCCCTTACAGACGGGGTTTGCGCTCCCATTTGATCAAAGATAACGACTCACTACCTCTAGCAGCGGCTTAGCAGGTCTCGCACCATAGTGGGATATCACCTCGGTTGCACAGTCAACCCCGAGTTGACAACAGGTTTGCAGATCAAACTCTCTAGCCATCCCAAAGAGGAAACCGGCTGCAAAGATATCACCGGCACCCGTTGTATCTACAACTTCGACTTTTGAATCCGCCGGTACCTGAATGTGATCCTCACCAGAGAATCCCCTGGCCCCATTAGGTCCTAATGTGATCACACCTTTCATCTCTTGCTCTGCGAGTGTGTGCGCGGCATATTCCATATCGGAGATATCGAGAAGCGACTCATACTCAGCCTCGTTCCCAAACAGCATCGATATGGCACCATCTCTCATGAGTTCCAAGATGTCTTTCTTCATGCGCTTGACAAGCAAGTAGTCAGATAGTGACAGCACAACATTTGCTCCATTTTTCACCAGCTCCGGAGCCAACTTTGAAATAGTCTCGCGCACCGCAGGGATTTCGAGCAGATATCCCTCCACAAAGATAGTTTTAGCATCGTCCAGTGCAACGTTTTCGAGGTGTTCGTTGCTCACAGCAGCGGCAGCGCCTAGGTAAGTTGCCATTGTACGCTCACCATCTCTCGTCACGAAAACTAAGCAACGCCCTGTTCCAAGTCCTGGAGGTATGAAGTCCTCGAAAACCCTTACTCCCGTTTCACGCATCTCTCGGACAAAGCTCTCTCCGAGTTCATCTTGGTCATATAGTCCGACAAAACCCGTTCCAACACCCAAAGTTGCCAATGCAGAAGCCGTGTTCGCTGCAGACCCTCCACTTTTCATTTCTTTTATGGGGAAGCGACCGGTAACTTCGAGCGCCAACTCTCGACCGACCAAAGTCATTGACGATCGCTGGAGTCCCAAGCTGGATAGATCGTCATCAGTCGCATCCACAAACACGTCAACAATCGCTGATCCTAAGCAAATAACGTCAAGTGACTTCACGAGCGTCCTTTCAGGCCTTTTCACTATCTCCAATCTAGGGCGTCCCTATGAACAGTAATATACCCATCCGTGACTTCAACCAAGCCCACACACCAACGAAGACCAAACAACAGCAACCATAAGGTGTAAGGGTTCTTCACAAGAAATTCACTCGATAGAGCCACAAGCGCCAATAGCTTGAATTAGCATACCCAGAGTGAGAGATAACAATATGTTTCGGCTTTCGCCCACGGCGTATCCAAAATCCTACGACCTTGAACTAAGGCCCGACCTTGACTCATTTGTTTTCAGCGGTGACGTCTCAATTCAACTCCAGATTCCACAAGATACTCAAGAGATCGAATTAAATGCCAAGGATCTCGACGTGACGAGCGCCTCTTTGGTGCAAAACGACATGCAAATCTCCATGGAGATTGAGGTTGACAACGAACATGAGATTCTACGCCTCACTTCGTCAAGCCCGATCCTTGCTGGCTCTGCAACACTTTCTGTACAGTTCTCTGGTACTCTCCGAGACGATTTAGCTGGATTCTATCGTTCTTCCTACATAGACGCAGCTGGCGAGAGTCGCTACATCGCCACTACGCAGTTCGAATCTACAGACGCCCGCAAAGCTTTTCCATGTTTTGACGAACCAGACCTGAAGGCAAAATTTAAGATACACTTGGTTGTTCCAAAGCACTTAGAAGCGATCTCGAACTACCCCATTGACACCGTCGAAGACTTAACCCCTACAGAAAAGCGTGTCAGCTTTGAAGAAACAATGCCAATCTCCACCTATCTGGTAGCTTTTATTGTAGGCCCTTTTCGTTCGCCCAAGACGGTAACGACCGGGTCTAACGTACCTATTCGCGTCTTTTCTATCGAGGGTTCTGAGAAACTAAGTGCGTTTGCCTACGATGTGGGAGTACACGCAGTTGCTTTTTTCGAAGAATGGTTTCAGATTCCCTTCCCCGCTCCCAAACTTGACCTTATTGCTATTCCCGACTTTCAAGCAGGTGCAATGGAGAATCTGGGTGCCGTCACCTTCAGAGAAGCGCTTTTGTTAGTGGACACAGACGTAGCCTCAAAAGCCGAGCTCGAACGAGTTGCCGACGTCATCTGCCACGAAATTGCCCATATGTGGTTTGGAGATCTTGCCACCATGAAATGGTGGAACGGCATCTGGTTAAACGAGGCTTTCGCAACCTATATGGAACTCGTGGCCTGCGATGCATTTAGACCACATTGGCATCGATGGGACTCTTTTGGGATCAGTCGGCTTGAGGCCATGGACATAGATGCTTTGCCTTCTACTAGGCCTATTGAGTATCCGGTCATATCACCTGCTGACGCAGAAGACATGTTCGACCTTTTAACTTACGAAAAAGGTGCGTCAGTACTGCGGATGATCGAAAAGTACTTAGGAGTGGAGTGGTTCCGGACCGGCGTATCTCTATACCTCAGCAGGTACAGTCTATCAAATGCGGAGACCACCGACCTTTGGGGTTGTATCGAAGAGGCGACCGGTCAACCCATGAATGAAACTATGAGAAGCTGGGTTTTTCAAGGTGGACATCCTCTTATCACCGCCTCAAAGAGTCCTACAGGTCTCACACTTACGCAAGAGCCTTTCGCATATCTAGGACGGCCTGATGATCCAAAAGGAAGTATAGGTGATTCTTGGCTAGTTCCACTGAACATAAGATCTGGCGGTGAAACCAAGACTGCTCTTCTAACAGATAAAACTCTTGAGTTGAACTTGGAGGACACGACAGACGATATTTTGGTGAACGCCGGAGGCTCCGGAGTATATCGAACCAGATACCAAGGGGTTCTACTGGAGAGCATTATCAGCAAATACAGCAGCTACAGCGTGTTAGAGAGGTTCAACCTCGTCTCTGACACATGGGCTCTGGTTCTGGCAGAAAAAGAGTCTCTCAAGAACTATATATCGCTACTTCGGTCAGCAAAGTCCGAAAGAGATCCGAACATTTTAAAACTCATTTACGCGACCCAGTCTATGATGCATCGCATTGCTGACGAAAGCCAAAAAAACTTCGTCAAAGATCGATGTGTCGAGATATTTGCTCCAATCGTAGGAGAGTTAGGTCCAGATGAACTCCACGGGGAGGTTCAAGAGGCATCCTTGGCCCGAGCAATTGCCTTTGAAGCTCTAGGGGTCATTGGTCGAGACAAGGAGATCAGCGCAAAGGCACAGGATCTGTTTCGACTTGATATCTCAGGTGTAGCAAACCTACCTCCAAACCTCGCAAATGCAGTACTAAAAGTGGTAGCTTCACACGGAGACGACAGCGATTTCGCTTTCATGCTAGATCGATACCGAAACCCCAAAGATCCACAAGATCGGATTCGCCACCAATACGCAATAACAGCGTTTCGATCGCCTACGCTATCGCTAAAAGTGGCAGAGATGTGCAAGTCTGAGATTCGGCTACAAGATGCCTTTATCGTTCTCGGCAACCTTGTAGCCAACCCGTACACCGGTGATAAGGTAATTGACTTTATCTTCAACAACTATGAGCAGTTGACTGCGCTTTTCCCAGATAAAGCTCTGTCACGGATGTTTCGAACGGTTTCACTCCTTTGCGGAGAAAATTCATCAAAGTTAGCTCCACGCATCTTTCAATTTTTCAAAGAGCATCCTTTGCCTTCGGGACAGCGCACTCTCTCTCAGGAGCTTGAGAAGTATCAACTTAACCTCCGTTTTAGAGAGAACTACGGTTCGCGCCTCTCCGAGGAGTTAGCCTAGGGTACGGTAGGGAATGAAGGAACATTTTAATATTCCTTCATAGAGGGGGGCTCGATTAAGATGAATGTCGCAAATGGACAATTTCACAGAAGCTAGCGACAAGATACTTGTCGTCGATGACGAAATATCCCAGCGCAAGCTCATAAAAACCTACCTCGTAAAAGACTCATACGAGGTGATTGAAGCTGGCGATTATATGGAAGCGATTCGTGCTCTAGAGCAGAGTTCTCCAGATCTAGCTCTAATAGACGTAATGCTCCCCGGTACAGATGGGTACGACCTCGTTAGGGCGATTCGTGCTCGTTCCGATATACCCATTATCATGCTTACAGCCCGTGGTGAAGAGGCAGCCAAAGTCGCAGGTCTAGAGATCGGCGCAGACGACTACGTAGTCAAGCCTTACTCTCCAAACGAAGTACTGTCTCGTATAAGAGCCCATCTTAGGCGAGCAAAAGGAGAAAGAAAGTATGTATCTACAGTAGACATAGGAGACGTTCACCTTGATAGAGCAGCTAGACGATGTTTTATGGGGACCCAAGAGATCGACCTTTCAAGGCGCGAATTCGATTTACTTTGGATATTCGCGACTAATCCTGGGAAGGTATTCACTCGAGAGAGTTTGCTAATGGCTGGTTGGGGCACGAGTTACGTGGTTGAAAAGACTGTCGACGTGCATATAGCCTCTCTTCGCAAAAAGCTCGGAGATACTCTGAACATAAAGTCCCTTCGAGGCATCGGATATCGACTAGACACATAATGCTTAAACGTCTTGGTTCAATACGAAACCTTATTTTGCTAGCCACCTTAGCTGTGGCGGTAGTTGGATTAGTTTTGTCTTATTTCCTTGCAACTGTCATAGAACAACACGCAGAGATCACGCGTTCGGATCAGAAGATGACATTTTTGGTTTCAGATATCAAAGCAACCCTAAAACAAAAAAACCCTGAACACGATCTCAGTGCTATCGCTCAAGCTAACGAAGAAAGCTACGGCATCATAGTCAGGCGCTACTCCAAAGTCTTCTTTGTCTCTTCACCCAATCTTCCAAGCGGACGGGAGATATCTGTCACCTCACAACAGGGTCCTTATGCCATAACCGTCTACACGATGCTGGGATCATTGTCATCAGTTTCCACCGAGATAACGGTGGTCTCGACCGTGCTGGCACTCCTTATTATTTTGGCGGGCCTACTCACGGGCAGCCTCCTAACCCGTAGTTTGAGAGGGCCGATCGATGAAGTAGTCGATGCTGCCGAAAAGATCGCTTCCGGAGATCTTTCAGCCCGTATATCCCCAGAGGGACCTGAGGAAATTTTAAAATTGGCTCGTGCTTTTGACTTCATGGCACAGCACCTTGAGGAGTCTGAGGAAACCAAGAGAAGATTCCTCTCCGATCTGGCCCATGAGATCGCCACACCTTTGAACTCCATATCCGGCTTTGCTCTCGCTCTCTCAGACGGCACCATTTCCGACTCAAAAGAACGAGATGAAGTCGTTGCAATAATTGAAATGGAGACCAAGAGAGTACGGAGTTTGCTTGAAGATCTACGCAACCTCGATACGTTGGATATGCTATATCGCAAAACTACTGAAGAGATCAATGTTCGAGCGTATCTGGAAGAACTTGCTCTTCGTCTCAAACCTCAAGCATCGGAGAAAAGGGCTGTTATCAAGGTGGAAGGTTCTTCCAAGGTAACTATCACAACCGATAAGCATCTACTAGATATGGTAATGCAGAACTTCCTGACTAACGCGATACGTTATATAGGTTCCAAGGAAGGGGTTATTCTCCTATACGGCCTTGAACGATCTCACAGCGAGATCGTTATTGGAGTAAAAGATAATGGGATTGGAATAGCGAGTGAACACCTCTCTTTGATCTTCGATCGCCTCTATCGGGTAGACAGCGGTCGTGATCGAAGTAGTGGCGGGTCCGGGTTAGGCCTATCTCTAGCTCAGCGAGCTGCTCTCAATTTGGGTGGAAAGATCGAAGTAACGTCAAAAGTGGGAGAAGGGTCAGAGTTTCGTTTAGTGCTGCCGAAGGAGATAGGCTTTAAAAAGCGCCGAAGCGATCCTAAAAGAGACGTGAGAGGTTAGTGTTTCAAGTGTTTGTCGACCCTACGATCCAAAGACTTATAGATGCCACGCCAGGTTTTATGCCCAGAGCTGAGGGAACGTACTTGTTCGACCTTGCCATTTCCTGTCCCGGGAGTTCAGATCATCCTCTTGTCGAAGTCGGCACTTACTGCGGAAAGTCCACACTTTATCTAGCCAGTGCTGCAAAGATCCGTGCCAGTACGGTAATTTCAATTGATCATCACAACGGATCGGAAGAGAACTATCCTCCTTTCCCTTACTTTGACCAAAGACTTACACATCCGACAAGCCATGACCTTGATACCCTTAAAAACTTTCGAGAAACAGTCAGACTCTCGAACTTGTCAGATTACATCATCGCCGTAGTTGGAGACTCAAATCAGTACGTTAAGTACTTTCCTAAAGACACTGCATCGTTCGTCTTTATTGACGGAGGTCATTCAGCAGTGCAAACGTGGACTGACTTTATCGACTGGTCGCCAAAACTCATACACGGAGGAGTTCTCGCGATTCACGATGTCTTTGAAGATCCTAGTCAAGGAGGACGACCACCGTTTGAAATTGTCAACGCTCTCAGACATTCAAAGACTTTCAAAGAACTCGTACAAGTTGGATCACTCGCGGCATTCAAACGCGAGACATGAAAAAACTCCACATCGATTGGGGTAAAATGCTGATACAACCTGCTCTATAGGCATTAGTCATCCCTCGATCAAACTCAAGCGCATGTCATTGCCTTACTACCTCTGCATCTACATCGACGTTATCGGTTCTTCAAATTTGGGTGGAGAATTTGGCAAGTTGTAAGCAAATGCGAGGGTGGGTTTTGCAAGAGCCAAGGATCTCTGCCATGGTGAAAGTAATCACATCGCTCAACCCAGATAGAACAAATACCACTCACATTACAGAGATCCTGCTCGTTCTATAAAATATCAATTTGATCAGTATTGCAAGCGACAAAATAACTTGGATTGCGACTGCCACGAGGTGAAGGATTTCATCGGCCACTACAAAGCCCCATGTAGTCGTAAGGCATTGTCGAGTTCATTCATCGGTCCGACTGGGACCACACCAATTCTCACGCCACAACGTTGAACAGCCACAGAGCGAACCTGCTCAGCCTGCGCTTTAGAGTCCTCCCGCAGACCGGTCTTGTTAGCTCGCAAAAGAACTTGAAATGGATAGACCCTGTTGATGTTCGTAGTGACCGGTACCACCGTCGCAACCCCTCGCCCAAGTCGCGATGCTGCGGCATTGGCTCCATCGTTACTGGCGATGACGCCTGGATGAAGTTTGCTGGCTTCTCCACTTCTCACTGGCTCACCGAGATAGTTGCATATTCAGATGTCCCAATACTCTGGGAGTTCATAAGTGCTCCAGGTAATGCGATACTTGTCTTTGCAGATAAGGTAGAGGAATCTATCACATCCATCACCCATTTGCCCGTATTACTACCGGAGGTAACTTGACCGCCTAAGAATCGGAAGCCGTCGGTTGTACTGCAATATCTTCCCCGACAAACTCCATTCGAGTTGCACATTCGTAACCACATATGCACTTCCGACTTGGGAAAAGTCAGGTCTTATATTTCGGGGTCAGTAGAGAACTTTGTTTCATCTCCCAACAGAATATGCTTGATCCTGGCGGGGATCTGATCCCGCCACTAACTCTAATCCAGCCTTGCCAACGGCACAAACTCGTCCCAGGCTCCAGGGTTCTGCCTCAACTACATCATGGCCCATCTCTCGCAAGCGGTTAATCACGTCTCGTCCAAATCGTGATTCGACGTGGATCCGACCCAATTGCACAATCCGTGGATAAAAGGACGAAAATAGGTGCGATGTGTGAAATGTAGGAGCATCAATTGCACTCTGAATGTCCATGTCAAAGTGTAAGCGGCGCAAGAAAAAGTTAAAGGACCACTGATCCTGTTGGTCCCCACCGGGAGTTCCAAATGCTACAGCATTTTCTGACTGGTCTAGGACAAAAGTCGGACTCAAGGTAGTCCTGGGTCTTCTTCCTCCTATAAATGCACTAGGAGATCTATCGTCCAACCAAAACATCTGACCTCTGGTCGACAAAGAAAATCCTAAGCCGGGAACGCAGGGTCCACCATGAAGCCAGCCTCCAGACGGTGTTGCTGCAACCATGTTTCCTTCGCTATCTACGACATCCAAATGACAAGTATCGCGCCCAATTGGATCAGGGGGCGCTCCGGAAGCTGGCGTATTTGAGTTCACTCCCACGTATTCAAAATTTGGTCTCCACGGTTCATATCCGCTCGGAGATCCCGGACGAAATTCGTGTGATGCCTCGTTAGAAATCATTTTTCGACGTTTTTGATTGTACGTCTCCGAAAGAAGTTCTTCCATTGGAACATCCACATGCAACGGATCCCCGTAGTAAGAGTCTCGATCGGCCAGAGCCAATTTTGCTGACTCAATGACCAGGTGTACAAATTCTGCCGAATAGGGATCAATCGTCGACAGGTCAAAGCCTTCCAAGATCTTCAGTTGTTGCAGGAAGACGGGGCCCTGGCCCCACGGTCCCGTCTTAAATACTCTTACCCCTTTGTAATCAAGATGAAGCGGCTTTTCAATGCCGGCAGTCCAGTTTGCCAGGTCGCTACCATCAAGAAAGCCACCATGAGCCTCGCCGCTGTCATCAATGACACTTGCCGATGCAACAAATTCATCTATTGCTTCGGCTACGAAACCTGAATAATACGCAAATCGTGCTTTTTCAATCTGCCTCTCCCGCGATCTTCCAACCGATTTCGCTTCTCGCAAAATTCTCTCGTAAGTTCTGCCCAACGTTTGGTTGCGCCAAATTTTCCCTCCGCTGGGAGCAGTTCCATTATCAAGGTACACTTCACCCGACGATGTCCAGCTATTCCTAAAAAGTTCTTCATTAGCTCTTATCGTTGTCGCAGCACGAGGGAGTAGTCTAAAACCCTTCATCGCATACCCAATGGCAGGGGCCATGACATCTTCTAAAGGTAAACGACCGTAGTCTTCTAACAAAAGCATCCAAGCTCCAAAGGCACCTGGAACGCATGCTGGTAATAGCCCCGTTCCAGGTACTTGAGTCAAACCCAGATCTCTAACTCCGGTGATCGTCGCACCTGCCGGAAGCGGCCCTTGACCGTTGATAACAGAAACCTCTCGTTGAGCGTGCCGGTAGGCAAGGATTGGCACTTCTCCTCCAGGACCATTCAAATGAGGTTCGACGACCTGTAGCACAAGACCGCCACATACCGCGGCATCAAAGGCGTTCCCGCCTCTTTCAAGCATTGCCATTGCAGACGAAGCGGCCAACCAATGGGTTGCTGAAACCATGCCAAAACTTCCTGAAAGTTCAGGTCGCGTGGGTTGCTTCATAAGCCCACCAGTTCGTCACCCAGAATCCTCAGCACGCTTCTCAAAGCAAATAAGAAAGATCCCGCAATCGATGTCGGCTCTTCGGCATTGAAATAACCCAATTGTACGTTCACGCTCACCTCGACACACACACGACACTGCCTCAAAACAGAATACACCTTATCGATACGACGTCAGTTTTAGTCAACAATTCGTGGCCACAGTGTCTCACTTCGAGTCGAGATTCTCCTGGGGACTATATATCTGCTGAGCATCTGAAAATAGCGTCACAGCACGCAATTTATCTAGAACACTTCCAGATCCAAGTACTGCCCTATAGCAGAATACGGCTGGACGCGGAGACAACACTAGAAATTTCGTTACATCGGTTTACTGAACGGATCCTCCGCAGAAGTCAACTGCAGTGCGAGCTAGATTACGTCCTATAGTCGCTCACGTGGATGAATTCTTCCTTTTGTAGGACAGCCTTGGATCGATCTGTCTCTGGGAAACATCACGACTGCCAGCGTCACCTCTAAGGCACACCTTGGCTATGTTCATGCACTCCGGTCGCCGGCTCAACGCCTCAATATTGACGGATCACGGTCGTAGTGATTCCAAAAGATTGTTCTTTGGATTCATCAAGACGAAATTTGCAATAACGACTGCGGCAGCAGAATAAGTACTTCTTTCTCCTTTGGGAAATGACCTCTTCGAAGGTACCACCATGCCTGTCAAATACGAGCCGTCAGTTTGTCGCATCTGACAAGTCATTCTTAGCACCCTTTTAGCTTCAGCCTCACGTCCAATGATGGCAAGTGCCATTGCAAACTCTGCGGTCTCTGCAGTGGTTACCCAAGGATTCGTGCTCAAGCAACAAACGCCGCTCTCGGACTCAAAGTTTTTGGAAAAGACGTGATCGATTCTACATTCATGCTGGTCAACCTCTCTACCTTTTGCCAAAATTGGGTAGTACCAGTCCATCGCCCAAGAAGTCTTGTCAAGAAAGTTCTCCTGTTGGGACTTGACTATTAAACTCGACAACGAACTTTCCGCTGCCACCAACTCCGAAGTATCCAAAGAAAGTCGAGTCATGATCTCAATTGCTGCCTGAAGTGCGGTAATCATGGATGAAGAAGCGCTAAGTAACCTACCTTCATAGGATCTACCGTCTGGATCTATAGCCCATGGAAAGCCACCGATCGAGTCCTGATAACGTAGGATGTACTCGACACTACCGTTCATGTACCTTCGTAGCAGCGCATCTTCTACATCAATAACTCCGAGTTCAATACCTAAAAGAAAAGCCAGGTAAGGATAGGAGCAGCAGTTAAGATCTCGCTTCGGCTCTTTAACTCCGCTGGACAAGTAGTAGTGACATAATGATCCGTCTGGATTCTGAGATTGAAGTATCCAATCAAGTCCTAGCCGAGCTTCATCGAAACGACCACCCAACAACATAGCAATGACTACCTCGCTGTGGTTCCATGGATCTCCATAGCTATCTGCGGTCCAAGGTACAAAACCATGGGCTGTCTGTTGCTGACAGAGAAACTTCAAGGTGGTTTCGATCTCTTGATCCCTTAAGACACCCTCAGAGCGGTATCGATTCAAGCCAAACCATAAACTATCGTTTTTTTGCATAAACGACCATACTCTTTCCAAACACTCTCCCAAGACTTCGATCGAGACGATTCAGCAGTCCTTCTCTGTCTGACATCTGCTTTATAAGCAATTTTTCATATAGATCTACGATCCGATTACCGCTCTTATTCACTCCAATGACGCATTTCAACCACCAATAAGGCG
>JAJYGA010000025.1 GCA_021785255.1 Actinomycetes bacterium | reverse complement strand
TACCACTCGACGCTGTCGCTCATTGAGATGTGGTAGTACAGTTTCAAAGAACTTGGCAAGAGCTTCTGGTGTCATCTCCATGTATACCAGAATAGCCGCGCATTATTCTATGGTGGTCCGTTAGGGAGTCGCTTCTGCGGGTTTCCTACTTTTCCCAGTGGAAGTACTCAGCGATAATAGACGTCAAACTTGGCGAGATGTCTCACGGTAGTGCAGCTCTGTATCGACAGTCTCTCATATTATTTATGTTTTATTTATGTTCTGAAGATGGAAATGTAAATCTGCTTGCTTCTGAGAGCACCTCAACAAAACGGTCTACTGCGGCGTTAAATGCAAGTTCCCCTTGGTCTTTAGTAGCCAGCGTTGGATCGCCGATTACTCCAGCGGTACCAAAGTCCCTAGAAGTCCAGCCGAACGTCACTTCTTTACCAAATCCAATATGCTCAAATTTATCCAACCATTCCGGAACCTCTCTGGCTGTGTTTTCGAGCGTAACGAGGTTTGGTCTTAGATAAAGCATGATTGACGTTTCGGAACGTCCAGCGTGCACCGCAAATCCCATCTCAGCGTCGTCATGGGCCGTTCCCCCTTGATCTAGCGGCAGCTGTGGATGTGCAAGGAAGGTCATTATGCCGTATTGGACTCTCAGTTCCCTGCAGGCAACCCTAAGAATCGCACTATTCCCTCCGTGTCCATTGAGGAATACTAAACGACTGACTCCGGCACTTTGGAGAGATCCCCCGAGGTCGTTTAGGAGACTCAATAGCGTCTGAGGAGTAAGGCTTAACGTTCCTGGTGCCCATACGTGTTCACGAGATAGAGCTACTGAGATGGTGGGCAACAAGAACACGGATCCGCTAAATCGGGTGATGGCCTCAGTCGCTACGGACTCAGCAACGATGGTGTCTGTTCCTAGTGGAAGATGTGGTCCATGTTGTTCGACAGCCCCTATTGGCTGTACAGCCAGCAAATCGCCTTTTCTGTCGGAGACGTCGTTACTAGTTAGTTCAATCCAATTGTAAGAAGGCATAGTCAAGATGCTATGCCGGCCAAAGCTCTCTAGTTTTGTCTCTTTTGTTATTATATTGTGAACTTCAACACCGGTGAAAGCCAAAACAGTGTGCGAGACAGCACGGTCGAGGCTGGTATCCCCGTCCTTTAGGGCGGAGAGGACGTAAAGAATTGTTCATGGGCAACTGTAGTTGTATCCCCAAATTTTTGTTAGCCTTGCGTTGAGCAAGCTCGCATTGATGCGCACACTGTGACCTGTATCAAGTTCGTTTTTGCCGCTTTAGGCTTGAAGTTGCGAACCACACCTGAGCTGCTTTGAAGATGGAAAGGAATGAAGCTGAAAATGTCTGATGGAGTATCGTTGGATGAGAGTGGCTTCAAGTCTGTAGTTAGTACTTTCCCAACGGGAATTACCGTTGTGACAACGGTACGAGATGGCGAACCGGTTGGTCTCACGGTGAGCTCTTTCACCTCTGTATCGCTAAACCCGCCGCTCGTCCTTTTTTGTATCGATAGACGTTCAGATAGTCTTGTGGCGTTTCAGATCGGGACAGAGGTGGTTATTAATGTTTTAGCTTCAGATCAAAGTGATATCGCTCATAGGTTTGCCAATGACCGAATGGAGCGCTTCGCGCCAGGTGTTTTAGAGGACTCTAATGGCGACTCCCGGGGCAAGCTTCCTACTATCGATGGTGTCGCGGCTACAGTGGCTGGCACAGTTGTAAATGAGTACGACGGTGGAGATCATGTAATATTTTTGATTGGAGTGGAAAAAGCCTGGTGTTGCGATAAGGAACCATTGCTATACGCACGGTCTCGTATTCATGTGCGTCCATGGTCTCGTTGGTTAGAAGGGGAGTAGTTAGCCTCGTCGAGATTTCAAATCTAGAGAGACCGTACGCGGGAGTGACCGCTTATAAGAGCTGGGGAACTGTTTTGGCTCAGAGAATGAAGCCTTCGCATCAGCCAAACGCTCTTTGGCGAGATGTGCACTTAGATGGTTTGAGTGATCTGCCGAGTTTGTCAACGTTATAACTTTAGAATCGATTTGTACCTATGTTGTTACCAACAAGTCAGGTCTGCCAATCGATTTCGTGACCAACTCAAGAACCTGAGCTGCAAAAAGTACTTCAAGGTCCATTCCGCATCTACTGACAACTTGCATTCCAATCGGTAGTTTATCTTTCGATAGCCCAATGGGTATGGTCACTGACGGGAGATGAAATATAGACGTGACGAGACTCCAGTCAGAGATCGAGCGTAGCTCCATGTAGTTTTGCTCTACAGAGATTAGCTGATTAGCGTTGTCGACCTCTTTGGCTGTTGGCGCCACGATAGGAGTAGCTGGACAGATGATGATATCGAACCGTTTGAGATCGTGATCTATCATTTGCCGAAGTCTCTCTATGGTATTTAGGTCTCGGAGATAGTTGCGGGTAGTAAAAGCCTTGTGATCCCAACTCTCCCAAACCTCTTCGTTGAGTCCAAAGGTAATCTCGGCGTCGGTGAGTCGACGCGCGAGTTGAATAACCTCTGCCTCGTCAAATTGAGGCTGATAGCTTTGTAGGTTGTGGCCTAAAGTGGAAAGTGTCTCTGTTACGTTCAAGAGAGCTGCAGCAACCTCTTGGCTGACCCAAAGGACGTCTGATCCAAGCCAACAACCAATCCGGAGTGACCGAGCGTTATGAGTAGTTGGTAGAAGTGTTTGTTTTGGTTCTTGATAACCCGGGGTGGTCGAAAGTACTGCCTGCCATCCATAGGCTAGGTCGCTAGCTGTGACTCCGATCAAACCTGGGACAGATTCAGGAGGTTCAAGAGCCGTGTCGAGAGGCCAGGGAAGATGACCACGCTTTGATAGTTTCCCTGGAGAGGGCCTAAAGCCAGTCACGCCGCACCATGACGAAGGTATCCGAATCGATCCACTTAGGTCACTCGCTAGATCAAGAGCTGAGAACCTCGACGCTATAGCAGCACCTGAGCCGCCGGAAGAGCCTCCCGGAGTGCGATCATTTGACCAAGGGTTTGATGTCTGACCATAGACCGGATTTTTACATCCAAAACCGCTCAACGAAGTCGGGATATTTGACTTGCCGATAGTTACTGAATCGGCTCTTTTTAGGGCTTGAACTGCGGGAGCGTCAAAAGTAGGTACTTGATCTAGATAACTCTCGAATCCGCAGGTAGTGGCCATACCCTCTACGGCGAACGCCTCCTTGATTGACACAGGAACTCCAGCTAATGGACCGAGAGCTTCGCCGTGGGATCGTCTTTGATCGATGGCTTTCGCCTGTGTGCGCGCACCTTCGAAGTCTAAAACTACTAAGGCATTGATACTGGGGTTGTATCTCTCAATCTGTGTTATGTAGTCCTCTAAGACCTCGCAAGCTGAAGTTTTTCCTTCTCTTATCGCGTTAGCGATATCTCTTACTCCACTTTCGATCCAACTCATGTGCAAACTCCTTTTCGTCGATGGCTCAAAGGTGGTATCTATACCCAAAAGAGCGTACCTGTGGCTTCTTAGTTATGTATATGACGAGTTGAACTCAAGCATTACAACAGTTGCTCAACATTTTCATTCGTATCGATGATGGCGGAAAACTTGGTCACCTTAAGTGCTGAAACTACTTGATACTTTGGTTCTGGATATGACACGTCCTTTGTGGATAACGAGTCGATCTGGAGTTGCTTGAGTAATAGCGGAGCGCAGATCTTCGCCACTGATTGCAAGGAGATCTGCTGGACCTCCAACTGCAAAGGAGATCTCTTCCATGCCGAGAGCTTTCCTTGAGGAGTTGCTGCACGTCTCCCATGCCACATCTGGACCTAGATGGGCGGCGAGAATTAAAAGCGAGGCCGTCTCAAGAGCATCTAAACGGCCAACAGAGCAGAATGGATCTTGTACATTGTCAGCGCCGGCCGCCACGTTAACTCCAGCTTCTTGAAGGAGTTTTGCTGGGGCGACCCCTCTTGGAGGTGCCTGGTTTACTCCGCGAGCTTGAAGATAGAGGTTGGTTTGCGGCAGGACAACTATAGAGACTCGAGCCTCTGCTAGACGCTTAGCAATCTCTAACTGAGTTCTCTCAGGTTGCATACTTAAACTTACGCAGTGGCTAGCGGTAACGCCCGTTTCTACACCACGTTTTTCTACCTCGTCTACGAGATGTCTCAATGTGAAGACATCTTTGTCAAGTGTTTCATCTGTATGGAGATCTACCGGGAGACCAGACTCCATCGCTGCATCTAAAAGTATGTTGAGCGCCTCTCGGGGGTTGTCGTCGAGATACGGACAACCGCCGATGACGTCCACGCCCAGTTCTATTGACTCTTTGAGAAGGGCACGATTTCTCACGCCTAACCGACCAGTCAACTGTCTTCCCATGAGACAAGATATTTGGAGTGTAGCGAGTTTGGTCTCAGCAAGCCAGGCGGAAAGCTCAGTCAGTGCTAGCAAGCTCGATGTTCCAACTGGATCTCTGACATCTACATGTGAGCGAACCGTGGTTGTCCCATTTTTTACCATTTCAAGTACCGCTTGCTTAGCTCGACTAAACACGTCTTTCGGCGTTAGATCGATACTTTGCATTGCCGATATTGCTCCATCTAGATCACCTTTGGGGTTAACGTCATAGGGGAGGCTCCGGTTTAGAAGTACCTTATCGAGGTGAGCGTGTATCTCAACTGGGGCGGGGAGAATGACCATATTTTGTAAGTCTTCGACCTTGTCAGAGGGTTGAAGACTTACGGTTCCAACTTGCACGATACATTCGCTTTCGTCGTCGATTGCAATATCTACTCTTTTACCTGAGGGGAGCCTTCCTCCACTAAGCACGGTTCGTTGCGCCAAGTCTTCTCCTTATATTCTTTATGTTTCCCATGGTGATCAGTTTCACCTTGATAGTTGTCTGTCTAAGGCATATGGAGTGTAGTACTGCCGCATCAGCCGTTGCCATAAGCATAGATATTTGGGGATACGACCGTATATGTTTGGTTGCGATATGACTCCGATCTGCGATGTGGCGACCATGCCCTTATCGCTCCATCCGTTTTTTGTGAAAGTGTTCCATGACTCGCCAGGCCGCATTCCGGCCGCTCGCACCCCAGATTCCAGCACCTGGGAAGGTACCAGAACCAGCCAAATAAAGTCCTTTAACAGGGGTGTCATATCTTGTGATTTCACGTTTTCGACCTAGAATGACGTCTAAGGTAGTTCCAGGATATGACGGAGCATACCCTTGGTCTAAAGAAAACTCCCGTTCGTAGTCCACAGGAGTGAGAGCCCGCCAACGTCTAACTCCGCTTAAGAATTCGTTATCCGTGTGCGATGAAAATACCTCTAACCAACGGTTGGGTTCGCTACTTTTCTCCCACCCTCCTTGAAGGTGGTATGGCGTGTAAAGGACCTCAAGCGAGAAGGTGTGTCCGACATCTAAAGGGTCCATTGTTTTGTCCAGTACGCCGGGGGTATTGGACAAAAATATAGGCTGGCTTGTGATCTTTCCAGCTAGGGCTTGCCTGTGGGCATCACCGATTACAGAGGTTGAAGGGGTAGTAATGGTTGTAGTACCTGAAGGTTGATGGACTCCAAGTGTTTTGGACAGCCTCCGGTCTTCTTCGCCAAAGTCCGGCGGTCGATCGACAACGGCGTCGATTTTGGACTCATAGCCTGATCTCTTTGGGGCCTTGAGCCACCGATTAGTAAGGGCTTTCACGCTTCGCGTGGGAGGGGAGGACAGCAGTGATAAGATCGTGGTTTTTGGATCGATAGTTGTGATGACAGCTTCTGTTGGTAGCTCCTCACCGTTTGTTAGGAGTACTTTTCGAACACCTGTTAAATCGCAGACGATCGAAGTTACTTCCACTCCAGTGCGAACTATCCCACCCGCTGCAGAGATAGCTTTGGCCAAGGAGTTTGTAAGAGCGCCGCTTCCACCGACAGGTCGAGCTGTCGGTGCTAGATGGCCAAGGGCGTATCCAAGAGAAGCCAGTCCAGTTCCAGGTGCGAGTGGTGACGTTCCCCAAACTGCAGTTGATGAGGCAGCAGGGGCTCTCAGTGCCTCTTGTGGGAACCAGTTCCTAAGTGCTTGGTCGGCACTGAGCCTTCGAAGTTTAAGGAGATGGGTAGCCGTTTTGGGACAGACGCTGCTTGAGCGAAGCGCACTTGAGAATGAGGGGGGCTTGCTTGTGAACTCAAGGAAAAATTTTGCGATAGGTAATGCTTCACGAAGGTAATTTTTGTAGTGTGCCTCTGAGCCGGGGTGGCATTGCGCTACAGCTTCTAGAGTCTGTTCAGTGCTTTTGAACAACCACCATGGACGAGTAGTTCCGGTGTCTTCTATAACTCGAAAGTGTTTGACTGGGTCAAGATGAAGATATCGGAGTCCTTGGTCTTCAAGGGAGAGTTCTTCGATAATTCCACTTTCAAAGACCATCGAGTGGTCGCAGTTGCATATATTCACCCTTGTGCCTAAGGCTGTAACGGTCGATGCGCAACCTCCAACCTCGTTTCGCCTCTCTAGCACTAAGACGTTGTAGTTATGTTGAGCGAGGTACGCAGCAGCTGTAAGACCATTATGCCCTGCTCCAACGACGATAACATCCCATTTAGGTGGCATCAGGTTGACCATAGCCGGCGTTGGACATACAGGGCGGTCGAAAGAGCGTGAAGATACTGTTAACCAGCGGCCCTTTGCTGCGTGTTCGTCGACTAAGTAACTGAACTGTCTTGGATCTGCAATCTTCCCGAAATAAAACGCTGCGAGACTACTACGAATATGAGATTTGACCTTCATTTCTACGGTAGCGTGCCGATGCCGGACGCAGGAGCTGGTTTACCTGATCCAAGGGATCGTCGAGCAGATAACAGTGATGTGGTATCTGCTTATAGGAACCTCTGTCATTGGGCTCAAGTCGCTGATGGTTTGGGGTACGATACAATGTGGTTGACTGAGCACCATTTTCAGTACGAGGGCTATGAGGTTACGCCAAACCTTATTCTCTTGGGTGTTCATCTTGCGGGAATGACCAAGCTGATCCGTTTTGGGCAGATGTTTAACGTCGTTCCGCAGTGGCACCCACTGCGTCTTGCCGAGGACTTCGCTATGGCGGATATTTTGACTGGTGGACGGCTTGAGTTCGGTGTTGGAAGAGGAACGGTACCTCGAGAGTCCCAAACGCTCGGTACGGTGGTTGCGAGCGGTGATAACGCTATGTCTCGTGAGGCAGACCGTATCAATCGTGAGACCTTCGAAGAGTCAATGGAGATTATTCAGATGGCATGGCGAGAGGAGAGCTTCAGCTTCGCTGGCAAGCATTTCATCCTCCCTCCTCCGGGTATTCCTGATAGGGGTGCTACCGTTACCTCGCTTACGTTGGTTCCAAGACCGTTAAGTAAGCCGATCAAGATATTTCAGCCTGTAGGTTCGCCAGCGACGTTGGAGTATGTAGCAAAGCAAGGATTTATCGGCGTCTTTGCCATGGCGCCGTATGAGGTTATCAAGAGATCTTGGGATAAGTTCGCTGAGGTGAGCGAGAGCTACGGTCGTTCTCTTGCGCCGGGAGCTGGACGAGTCCTACAGCTTCCAGTTCACGTTGGTAGAACCACAGAGGAGGCGCTTCGAGACGCTCGACCCGGACACGATGAGTTTGTAAAGTTCCTCTCGCCCTACGGTCGGTTCTCTCGAAGCTTCGAGGGTGCACCTTTTGATTTTCGGCCGAGCGTTGAACAGTCACGTTCCAATGGCGTCATGGCGATCGGTTCGATTGAAGAAGTGACCGATCAAATAGGTAGATGGATCGACCTTCTTGACCTAGACCATCTTGTGTTGTTTCCGGATCTGCCAGGCCTGACACAAGAACAGATGGATGAACAGCTCCATCTTCTTGCGACAGAGGTGCTTCCTCACTTTGGATTTGGATCCAGCGCTGCATAGTTATAGTTAGAAAGTTGAACTCTGATTGAAATAGATCGTATATAAGGAGGGTTATGAAGACGATAGCGGAAACTGGAGCATTCCTAAACGCACCACATATGTCAACGCCAAGTCTTTCCTTTGAAGGAGTTGGTCTTACCTATAAAGACGGTACGGAGACCCTTCGAGACATTAATTTAAAGGTTGAACGCGACGAGTTTGTTTCGGTCGTTGGCCCATCTGGATGTGGAAAGTCGACGCTCTTGAAGGTTGCGTCAGGGTTGGTTGAAGCTACCCAAGGGAACGTAGTCGCGGATCGGGATCGTCTCGGTTATGTTTTTCAAGACGCTACGTTGCTTCCTTGGAGGACTGTTGCATCCAACGTCGGCCTGCTCGCTGAGTTACATGGTGTAGCCAAGCAGGAGCGAGAGCGACGAGTGCAAGAGGCCATTGAGTTAGTAGGATTATCGGGCTTTGCAGATCGACATCCGCGAAGACTTTCAGGTGGTATGCGAATGAGAGCTTCGCTTGCACGGTCTTTAACGATGGATCCTGAAGTTTTTCTATTTGACGAGCCTTTTGGCGCTTTGGATGAGATAACTCGGGAGCGACTCAACGACGAACTTGTGCAACTATTTCTAGCTCGACACTTTGCTGGTCTTTTCGTCACGCACTCCATCTATGAAGCGGTGTATCTGTCTACTCGTGTGGTGGTTATGTCTCCAAGACCTGGTCGCATCGTTGCTGAGTTTTCTATTCCCTTTAGCTACCCTAGGGGGCCTGAAGTGAGATTCTCTCCAGAGTTTGCTCAAATTGCAAGTAACATCTCATCAGCACTTCGTGGGACGGAGCTGGAATGATTCAGCTCGAGAAACTTACTGCAGATCAAAGCCCTGCTCAATCTGTGAAGACTCTACCAAAAGATCGTAAGAGAGGTTTTAATAGGGTTTTGCCACCCGTCGGGCTTTTCGTTGTGATCATTATTATCTGGGAGATCATCTCGGCTTCTCTCTCTGGAAGTAGGAAGTTCCTCTTACCGACTCCTCAAAGTGTGGTGATTCACGGACTTTTGGCCCGTGATGCGTATAGCGAAATCTTGCCTTCGTTCGTTCGAACCTCGGTGCTTGCACTAGGGGGATTTGGAGTTGCAATTGTTCTTGGAATGTTGGTAGCCGCTGTAATGTACAGGTTTAGGTGGTTGGAGAAGGCGGTATTTCCGTACCTCGTTGCTCTTCAAGCAGTACCTGTGTTAGCGGTTGCACCTCTTATGGCTGTGGTATTTGGTTATAGCTTTGTGGCTAAGGGAATCATCGTTGTCTTGATTGCTTTCTTCCCGATCCCGGCAAATTTTCTTCTGGGGCTCAGGTCTGTTGATTCAGGTTTGGATGATCTCTTTCGCCTTCATCGCGCAAGCTGGTGGACTAGGTTTTGGAAGCTTGCATTTCCTAATGCTTTACCCCAACTTCTTACGGGATTTAGAATCTCGGCTGGGCTTGCAGTCGTTGGCGCTATCGTTGGCGAGGAGTTTTTCCAAGCCGGGGTACCGGGCCTTGGGATACGACTCCTTCAGTATCTGCAAGACGTGGAGTATAACCGTCTCTATGGCGCTCTAATTCTCTCCTCTTTCTTGGGAATTGGTTTTTATTTGATCTTTACCTGGATCGCTAACCGCGTCCTTCGAAACTGGCATGAGTCAGTCATTCAGCAAGAGTCGTAGAGTCTCGCCAGGGAGTTTAGTTAGTAGATCCTCTACTGATGCAAGGTTTAAATAGGCACGTATAGATAATGAAAGGATAGGTATGGTTCGTAGTTCTGTCAAACGGAGAGATCTTAGACGAAGAAAGTTTGGGGGTCTAGCTGGCGCTGGTGTCGCCTCCCTTGGACTTCTTCTTTCCGCCTGCGGTTCTTCGTCGGCGTCAACTTCAACGGCAGCTCCAGCTTCAACGGCAAGTAAGAGTTCGTTTCAAGCTACCCACTTTACTACAAACCTGAAGGGAGTCTGCCCAAATCCATTGGTCGTCCAAACTAACTGGCTGCCTGAGCCAGACCATGGGGCGCTTTGGGAGTTAATTGGAAGTGGCGGGACTATGCATCAATATACCTACACGGGACCTCTTGGCTCTACGGGAATTAACATGGAGATTATTGCTGGGGGTCCCGGTGATAACTATCTGCCCGAGCCTACTGCCCTTTACGCGGGTAACCCTGTTGTTCGAGTTACGCCAGATCTTGGTATGGGCAGCCTAGACACAGCCATCCAGCAGTCCAAGAAGTTTCCGGTTGTCGGGGTGGTGGCATTACAAGAGCACGATCCACTCGTGTTCATTTCGGATCCCAAGACGTTTCCGAACCTGAAAACCTTAGCAGACGTCATCAGTGCGGCTAAAAAGGGTGCGCACTTCTACGTGTCCTCCCTACAGTCTGCCTATGTGCAGTACTTCATCTCTAAGGGTGTTCCGGAGTCTGCATTCATCGGAGGATATGCTGGGGATCTTTCTAAGTTTGTAACTGGACAGGGTATGATCGTTCAACAAGGCTATGCGACCTCTGAAGTCTATAACCTTGAACATAACACGCCAACTTGGGATAAACCAGTCAACTTTAGCTTTTTCTCTGGTTACGGACTCAACGACTACGATGAGGTCATCGAAGTGGCCAAGCCAAAGCTTGCTGCTATGAAGAGCTGTCTCACTAAGTTAGTTCCAATGATACAAGAGGCTTCAGTTGACTATATTCAGCATCCTTCCACTGTCAATAACGTGCTCAATAAGTTCAATAGTGGTGGATTTGGAGCAAGCTACTGGAGTACCTCTTTGGCTTACTCTAAGGCAGCGGTCGCACGTATGTTGAAGTACGACCTCGTTGGCAACTCACATGGTGGGACTGGTCCTATAGGTGGGATAAACCTTACTCGTCTGGGCCAAAATATCTCAGACCTTGTCCCCATCTATGCTAAACAAGGTTCATCGAACTATCTTCCTGGACTTACTCCTAGCGATATTGCAACGAATGAGTTTATAAATCCCTCTATAAAACTGCCGAGTTCGACGGGTTAGACGGTGTTCGAAGTTCAATAGGTGCGCTGGAGTTAATTTAAGGGAGAGAGGTGTCTGTGGGTAAGGCAGATCTGGTCGTTACAAATGGAGTCTTCCTAACGATGGACCCGAGTCAGACAGATCCTGTTAGTGGCTGGATGAGCGTCGACGAAAATGGAGTAATAGCTGAGGTGGGGGTGGGAACAGCCCCACCTGCAGCTAGAGTTGTTGACGTCGGAGGTTCATTTGTAGCTCCTGGTTTCGTCTCTGCCCATAGTCATCTCTTTACCAGTGGGTCTCGTGGACTTGCGAGCGATAAGCCACTTTACACTTGGATAGAAGGGATGACTCGCTATAGCGAGCATGCCTCAGCGGATGATATCTACTGGTGTACCCTCCATGGTGCGCTTGACTTCCTCAACAATGGAATAACGACGGCTTACGACTTTACAGCTAGCAGGCTTATCTTTCGAGCTGATTCGGTTGAAAAAGGTCGTTACTTTGGAGAGCTCCGTCCTCAAGCG
>JAJYGA010000043.1 GCA_021785255.1 Actinomycetes bacterium | reverse complement strand
TGGGTTAAAGGGGATCGTAGCAGAGATGATATTGAGATTAGGCTTCCGAACTGGGATAATGAGCGCGCTCGGAGAGACTCGAACTCCCAACCTTCTGATCCGAAGATGGATAGAACTGGTTTCAAATGGCATCACTTAGCATCAGATTATTGCATATAGGTTACTCTATTCGTTTTTTCTAGACGGAGACTGTAACAAGGTGCGACAATTGGGTTCTCCTTGAAACGACTTTGTTGGGTTTTTGTTGGGTCTAAATCGAGATGCATGTGGCTCTAGGGATATAATTGGCTAACTTTTTAGCTGGTTCGCTGTCAAAGGAAATTAACGAGATAATTTGCGCGAACTCTAATTCAGCCTCAGAGGATAGAAGTACAATCTCCCACTGTATTTCTAATACACATTTGGTAACTGATACCCCAACTTGGCTCTGCAGTTCTTAGCGGTGCATCGATTTTTCTTTCCACCGGTACTTCGAATAGGAGGCCAACAGAAAATTCCAAATTCTCTATCTAGTGTAATACGTTCGTGCTACACTTGATAGGTGAGCGATACAGATGTCTAGGACTGGAAATATCGGACAGAGTACATACGAAGTCGATCGTTAAGACGTCCTGGTGATAAAGATATCGAACCTGACTGGGCAAACGAGGCGTTTACCGATGACGATGCTCTAATCGAGTCGCCTGACCCTGCTTCCAAATCCGGCAGGACCGATCGACTGATCGGTTACTCGAAGACTGCACGTATCGTAATTGTCGTAATTTACTTACGAGACGAGAAGATTGGAGTAAATGCATGGAAGGCATACGAAACTCAGCCCCGCCGCTATTGGAGGAGAGATCATGAATAATAAAAACCTTGAACAACTTATAAACCAAGAGACAGAGGCATCTGAGTTGACACACGATGTCCCCGTATCAGATAAGGCCGTGCGTAAGAGCAGGACCAAGTCAGTGATCTACTCCGTTCGTCTTACTCCCGAACAAATCAATGAAATACAGCGTGTCGCAGATACTGCTGATATTCCAGCATCGGCACTGGTACGCGATTGGGTATTACAAGGACTTGCTAATGAAAAGCACGGATCGGATGTCGATGCCATATTGGATTCCCTGGTCAAAGACGTTAATCAACTCCAACGACACCTTTCGCAAGGAAAAGCGTCCTAACTTAATCGTCTCAGCAGACGATCTTGACCGGCTCCGCCAGGGGAAGTACAAATCTTTCCAAGAACCAGATCTTCATCATTCAAAATATGATTTTATGATTTGCGCGCTCGGAGGGACTCGAACCCCCAACCCTCTGATCCGAAGTCAGATGCTCTATCCGTTGAGCTACGAGCGCAGTTACTAGGTATACACTAGTTGGAGAAAAGGAGTTCCTGCTTCATTCCCATCCTTGCTGAACTGGCTTTCCTTCTTTAAATCCGGCGGGACTTTGAACACCTAGTTGAGCCTTTTCTTGGAACTCCACAATTGTAGACGCACCCGTATAGGTAAAGGCGCTGCGTACTCCGGCCATGATGTGATCTATTAGATCTTCAGCGCCAGGACGTTCGGGATCGTTATATATTCGTCCTTGAGAGATACCTTCTTCAAAAAGAGACTTCCGAGCTCGATCGAACAAACTGTCCGATGCCGTTCTGTTTTTCACCGCGCGCGCCGAGGCCATGCCAAAACTCTCTTTATAAAGTCTTCCAGAGCTGTCCTTATGGAGATCCCCAGGTGACTCAAGTGTACCCACGAACCACGAGCCGATCATGACATTAGAAGCTCCTGCTGCTAATGCCAAGGCTACATCTCTCGGATATTTTACGCCACCGTCTGCCCAGACGTGGGCGCCAAGACGTCGAGCTTCGTCGGAGCATTCAATCAGCGCTGACAGTTGGGGTCGTCCAACCCCTGTCATCATTCTGGTGGTGCACATGGCTCCTGGTCCAACTCCGACCTTCACTATGTTAGCGCCAGCGTTGACGAGGTCTCTAACGCCCGAAGCAGTGACGACATTCCCTGCAACTAACGGTATTTCAAGATCCAAGTTGGCAACTTTTTCTATCGCCGAGAGCATCTTTTTTTGATGACCATGTGCTGTGTCGACTACCAAGGTGTCCACCTCAAGATCGCTTAGTTCTTTGGCAAAGCGAGCTACATTGCCATTGATTCCGATTGCGGCTGCAATTCTCAGTCGTCCCTTGCTATCGAGATTGGGAGTATAAAGAGTGGCTCGAAGTGCACCTTTTCGAGTAAGAACTCCAATAAGTTGGTTGGTTTCATCAACCACAGGCGCTAGCTTGTGACGGTCTTCCTCTAGTCGCTCAAATGCTTCTTTTGGATCGATTTCTTCCTTGAACATCAAAAGATCAGTTGACATTACGTCTTTTAGCTGCGTGAAACGGTCTACGCCCTCGCAGTCACTTTCGGTCACAATACCGATGGGTTCACCTCTTTCGACAACTATTACAGCTCCATGTGTTCTTTTGTAGATGAGCGAAAGACCCTCGCCTACGGTCGAACTTGGAGACAGTGTCAGTGGAGTGTCGTGTATTAGGTGTCGACTTTTTACCCAGCTTACGACGTTGCTCACCACATCAATTGGAATGTCTTGAGGGATAACTACCAGACCTCCCCGTCGAGAAACCACCTCGGCCATTCTGCGTCCCGCGACAGCAGTCATATTAGCGATCACTAAAGGTATTGTTGTTCCCGTATTGTCGGAAGTGGCAAGATCGACGTCGTGACGTGACGAGACCTTAGACCAAGACGGTACTAAGAACACATCGTCGTAGGTTAGCTCAAAAGGAAAGTCACTCTTGGATATGAACTTCACAAGGCAATAAGGCTAGCCGATATTTATCTCTACAGAGCTAGTGCACGAGTTTTTGTGTCGATCGGCGCGGGAAGATCGGTTACTCCCATGAGGTACCTATCTACAGCTCGAGCGACAGATCGCCCTTCTGCTATAGCCCACACGATGAGAGATTGACCCCTTCGGCAATCTCCTGCGGCAAAAATACCATCCTGTGCCATCCAGTTCGCATCCATTTGGAAGTTATGGCGCATGTCTGTGTTCACCTGTGTACCCTGAGTAACTATTGTTTCGGGTCCCAAGAACCCCGTAGCAAGTAAGACAAGCTCCGCGGCTAAGACGGTCGTGCTGCCTTCGATCTCAACGAACTGTGTCCCAACGTCAGTGACCTGTTGCTCCACTTCGACTAGTACCAGACCCTTGACCCTTCCGTCTTCGCCAATAAACTTCTTGGTACTTTTTGAGAACATTCGCTCTCCGCCCTCTTCATGAGCAGAAGATATTCGTAATATAGTGGGCCATGTTGGCCAAGGTGTAGACTGGGGCCGGCTCTTGGGAGGTTCCGGCATTATCTCTAATTGGGTGACGGACTTTGCTCCTTGGCGGTGTACCGTTCCCAGGCAATCGGCGCCTGTGTCGCCTCCACCAATGATAATGACGTTCTTGTCATTGGCGCTCATGGGATGAAAGAGAAGTTCTTTGTTGGCAACCTTGTTTGCAAGTGGAAGGAACTCCATGGCCTGGTATATTCCCTCAAGCTCTCTGCCTTCTATGTTGATGTCTCTAGGAACGGTAGATCCAACGCAAAGCACGACAGCGTCATAGTCGGATCTTAGATCGTTTAAGAAGACATCTTTTCCAACCTCTACGTTGCAGATAAAGGTGATACCTTCTGCTTTGAGTTGGTTCAGGCGTCGATCCAAGACCCACTTCTCCATTTTGAACTCTGGGATTCCATATCTAAGTAGCCCACCCGGCTTGTCGGCTCGTTCATAGACATCTACAAGATGTCCTGCTCTCCTAAGCTGCTGAGCGGCAGCAAGTCCCGACGGTCCAGATCCGATAACTGCGACGCTTTTGCCTGTTTGCGGCACATTATCAACTGGGTGTACCAGGCCATGTTCGAATGCATGTTCAACTATAGATTTTTCGATTAACTCAATTGAGACGGGCTCGTCATTAATTCCAAGTACGCATGCGGATTCGCAAGGCGCTGGGCAGAGCCTTCCTGTGAACTCGGGGAAGTTGTTTGTGGCATGAAGGCTCGCGATGGCGTTTTCAAACTCCTCCTTGTAAACGAGGTTATTCCATTCAGGAATAAGGTTGCCAAGCGGACATCCATTGTGGCAAAAAGGAATTCCGCAGTCCATACATCTGGCGGCCTGCTGATATAGGAGGTCTGGGGAGATGGGATTATAAACCTCTTTCCAGTCAAGCAGTCTGAGTTCGACGGGCCTTCTTGGAGCTGTACTACGTTGATACTTCAAAAATCCTCTTGGGTCAGCCATCTATCTACCTCCGTTCCCCTGTGCAATTAACTGGGCATTGCGTTCTTTTTGCATAAGGACAGCCTTATAGTCGCGAGGGAAGACCTTGATAAAGTTGACCAACTCTTTGTCAAAGGCCGACAATATCCGAGTTGCGATCTTGGAGCCTGTAAAGGTTTTGTGTGCAGAGATGGTATTTTTCAAGAATGCAATGTCTTCTTCAGAGAGTGGATCAAGATCTACCATCTCGTGATTGACGTTCTTTTGTGCCAGATGATTTGGATCGTATAGGTAGGCCTCGCCACCTGACATTCCTGCTCCAAAGTTTCTTCCGGTTGATCCTAACACGATAACTCGACCACCTGTCATGTACTCGCAGCCGTGATCTCCGACACCCTCGACAACTGCCGTTGCGCCGGAGTTGCGTACGGCGAAGCGTTCACCAACGACACCACTTATGTAAAGTTCGCCACTGGTAGCTCCATAGAGCAAAACATTACCTGCGATAATATTCTCATCAGGTTTAAAGGTTGACGACTTGTCGGGGTACACTATGATTTTTCCTCCCGATAATCCCTTGCCCACGTAGTCGTTAGCATCTCCTTCAAGATCTATCGTTACTCCACTGGGCAGAAATGCACCTAGGGATTGACCCGCTGAACCTTGGAGCTTAAGTCTTATTGTGTCGTCCGGAAGGCCTTTCCCCCCATGGGCCTTCGTAAGCTCATAACCGATTGTTGTTCCGACGGTTCTATCAGTATTGCGAACTCTAAAGCTGCCTTCATATGGAGTGCCCTCCAGCAAAGCAGTATGACACTCTTCGAGAATCGCATAGTCTAAACATCCTTTAAGATCATTCGGTTGTGGTTTAGTGAAACTTCGGTCTTGACCTGGCCAAGGCTCAATGTCGACGAGTATGGGCGAAAGATCCAACCCCTGAGCTTTGTAGTTGGAAACAGCTGAAGTGATATCCAACATCTCACTATGTCCAACGGCTTCTTTTATAGATCTGAAACCTAGTTCGGCTAGGTATTGCCTTACCTCTTCAGCCAGGAACTGAAAGAAGATCTCGACAAACTCCGGCTTCCCGCTAAAGCGTTTCCTCAATTCGGGGTTTTGTGTTGCTATACCAACTGGACAAGTATCCAAGTGGCATACTCTCATCATTATGCACCCAGAGACAACAAGGGGCGCGGTGGCAAATCCAAACTCTTCTGCACCTAATAAAGCGGCGACGATAACATCTCTTCCTGTTTTTAACTGTCCATCTGTCTGTATTACTACTCGATCTCTAAGTCCATTTAGAAGAAGGGTCTGCTGAACTTCTGCAAGACCTAGCTCCCAGGGAGCTCCCGCGTGTTTTAGGGAGTTCAAGGGGCTTGCGCCTGTGCCGCCATCAGCTCCGGAAACTAAGATAACGTCTGCATGTGCTTTAGCTACGCCTGCCGCTACTGTGCCTATCCCCACCTCTGAGACCAGCTTTACATGAACTCGTGCAGCCGGGTTGGCAGCCTTTAGATCATATATGAGTTGAGCAAGGTCTTCAATGGAGTAGATGTCGTGGTGAGGTGGGGGAGATATCAATCCAACCCCGGGAGTAGAGTACCTTGTCTTGGCGATCCAGGGGTATACCTTTTCTCCAGGAAGTTGCCCTCCTTCTCCAGGTTTTGCTCCTTGCGCCATTTTAATCTGGATATCGTCAGCATTTACCAAGTACTCGGAGGTGACGCCAAACCGCCCAGACGCAACTTGTTTGATGGCCGAGCGTCGAAGATCACCGTTTTCGTCAGGAAGGAAGCGATCTGGATCTTCTCCACCTTCTCCGGTATTTGACTTTCCTCCAAGGCGATTCATCGCTATAGCTAAAGTTTCGTGCGCTTCTTTAGAGATGGAGCCATAGGACATGGCACCGGTAGAAAAGCGTTTGATTATTTCGGTGGCTGGCTCTACCTCGTCAATAGGAACGGAAGGACGGGTGCCAGTTTTAAAGGTAAAGAGACCCCTGAGGGTTGCCAGTCGTCTTGACTGATCATCGATTAGTCGGGTGTAATCTCGAAAGAGGTCGTATCGCTTTGAGCGGGTCGAGTGCTGCAGTTTGAAGACGGACTCTGGATTGAAAAGATGGTATTCACCCTCTCTGCGCCACTGGTACTCTCCACCGACTTCAAGATCCCTGTAGGCAAGCTCGCTTGGCCTTTCGAGGTATGCGAGATGATGCCGTTTGGCGACCTCCTCCGCTATTTCAAGTAACGAGATCCCGCTCACTTTAGAGGACGTTCCTGTGAAGTAACGATTTACGAGATCCCGATTCAACCCAATGGCCTCATAGACTTGGGATCCACGGTAGGAGGCGATGGTGGAGATGCCCATCTTGGACATGATCTTCACGACACCTTTCCCACATGCCTTTATGTAGTTGGCAACCGCCTTAGTTGGTGTGATCCCGACTATTTTCCCCTCTCGAATTAGATCAACAACGCTTTCAAAGGCAAGATAAGGATTGATTGCACCAGCTCCATAAGCAAGCAATAGTGCCATGTGGTGCACCTCCCGCGCGTCACCCACCTCTGCCACCAAGGCGATTTTTGTGCGCAATTGTTCATGAACCAACCTTTGATGTACAGCGGAGACAAAAAGTAACGAGGGTATCGGTGCAAGTTCGGCATTTGAATGCCTATCAGAAAGAACTATCACGTTCTTACCTTCGTTGATAGCCTCAATGACGGACGAAATTACACCCTCAAGTGCTTCTTCGAGTGCCTCTCCTCCTTTTTTAACTGGGTAAAGGCAGTCAACCACGAAGGATTGAAACCCCGGAGTCTCTCCACTTTCATTGATGTACATCAACTTCGCAAGATCATCGTTTGATATTATGGGGTAAGAGATCTCAATTTGACGGACCGACTGAGGGTCGGGTGCTAGCAGATTTCTCTCTGGTCCGATTGTGGCACTAGTCGAAGTTACGATTTCTTCTCTAATAGCATCCAGAGGGGGGTTAGTCACCTGTGCGAACATCTGCGTAAAGTAATCAAACAGAAGCCGAGGTCTCTCTGACAGTACGGCCAAAGGGGTATCTGACCCCATGGAACCAACCGGCTCTTGTCCTGTGGTCGCCATTGGAGTAAGCAGAACTCGTAGGTCCTCTTCGCTATATCCAAAAGTCCTTTGATGCTGCACAATGGAGGAGTGTTGAGGTGTAAGCATTGATCTTGGAGGTAGAGTTTCGATGCTTAGGAGATTGTCATTGATCCATTGTCGATAAGGGAGTTCTGTGGCCAACGAGCGCTTTATCTCTTCATCGGCGACAATCTTGCCCTTTTCAGTATCGACTAGGAACATCTTACCTGGTTGCAACCGCCCCTTTTTAATGATCTTTGAGGGATCAACCTCTACCACTCCTACCTCTGAGGCCAAGATGACCTCGTCATCGGCTGTGACCCAAAAACGCGACGGCCTTAAGCCATTGCGATCCAGAACTGCTCCGATGACTGTTCCGTCGGTAAAGGCGATTGAAGCAGGTCCATCCCAGGGTTCCATAAGTGAGGCGTGAAAACGGTAGAAAGCCTTTTTGTCTTCGTCCATCTCTTTGTGGTTTTCCCAAGCTTCAGGAATCATCATCATGACGGCGTGTGGCAAGGGCCGCCCTGACAGGTGGAGGAGTTCCAGTACCTCATCGAACGAAGCAGAGTCAGATCCTCCTGGAGTTACGATAGGGAATAGTCGGCTTAAATCACCAGATATGTTTGCGCTTTCAAGAAGAGACTGGCGCGCATACATCCAGTTTCGATTGCCTTTGATGGTGTTGATCTCTCCGTTGTGAGCACAGAGCCGGAACGGTTGGGCTAAAGACCATGACGGAAAGGTGTTGGTCGAAAACCTTGAGTGCACAAGAGCGATTGCACTTTTCAACAGAGGATCACTAAGATCCAAGAAGTACTTTTCCACCTGAGGAGTGGTCAGCATACCTTTGTAAGTGAGCGTTCGTGTCGAAAGCGAAGGAAAGTAAAGCCCTTCCACTTCATGTTCAACTTGTTTTCTGACGACAAAACCGAGGCGCTCCAACTCAATTCCCGATACTTCTTTGGGCGAAGTAATAAATACTTGAACCATGTAGGGCTCGTTCTTGAGTGCCGTCGCTCCCAAGGAAGAGTTGTCTCTAGGGACCTCTCTAAGCCCTAGTAGTTCTAGAGACTCTTTATGGCATATTTCATCAAGGCGCTCGAGACTTGCAGTGGGGTCCCCAGTGCAAAAAGCAATTCCGGAGAGATAGCTACCCAGTTGTGGCAGTGCAAATGAGATCTGTGATCTGATGAACTCATCCGGCATCTGAATCAATATTCCAGCACCGTCTCCGGAGTCAGGTTCGCTTCCTGATGCCCCGCGGTGTTCCATGTTCATGAGAGCACCAAGACCGTCAGCTATGACTTTGTGGGACTTTTCACCTTTGATGTTGACAATGAAAGCAACGCCGCATGCATCATGTTCGAAGTCAGGGGAATAAAGTCCGATTCCGTTTGCCAATGTTCTTCCTTTACCGTAGTTATCCGTATTATGGGTTACTCAGGGTCGGGACGTCGGTGGCCCGGATCATGGTGTTTGAAAATATTACTTTAGCGTGAATTTTATCTCTATGCGCTGTAGGAGATCATAAATTATTGTCGTTAGTTTAACCCGCTAGGAATACACCTAATGTGAGGGCAGATACCGCGCTAAGACCAGATACAGATCCCCAGAAAGCGATCTGTTTTGGGCGCTTTGCCTTCTGATGGAGGTAGGCGGCTAGTCCGGCAAAAAGTGCCACCACGATCTTGATTGCCACCACGATTTTCCACGGAGTCGTTACTTGATTCATATTGAATGTCGCATAGTTCCACAGGCCGGTCAGAATTAGCACGGCGTATGCTGGCCAGGCCATTCGCCCAAAGGTCTTAGCTGCGGCTGCTGCGACACCCTCGCCAGCGCCCCTTAAAGTCGGAACGAGACCCGCCAGCGTTAGCTGTCCCCCAACCCAGATGGTCGCGGCTAAAATATGCAAAGTCAGCCTAAGTGCTGTGAGAGATGACGCTAGCAACAGTTCCTCCGAAGTTTATGCTTTGCGCCATAATACAGCATCAAGGGAACTTTTTCACATCCATCCTATGAGGGTCTTGAAACTCTGTTTTTACCTTTTGTGCAAGAGGTGATGAAGATTTATCGCGACAGAGTGTGAAGACCCAAGAAACTTTAATCTATCTCTTTTATGCAACAACACTCCTTCTTGAGGTGGTCCCATGGTTGCTCGGCAATCGTGTTTACCCTATAAGAGTATCGACTCTTCTAGGATCTTATTAAAGTCTAGATCCGCTGGCAAGGTACCGTAAACCGATCCGTAGTCCCTTTCAATCCTTGACCGAATGAACGCGTCAGTTATGGTCTGAGTTCCAAAACGTGCGAGAAGACTACCCTGAAAAACTAACCCGAGGTCATTTACCACTCGTCGAGCCTGAGACTCCGGAATCTCCTCTTGTCCGAACCTCACCTTGAGTTTCTCGGCCATGAGATCTAAGGATTGATAGCTACCTTTGGCGTGTGCTATTTCGTCGAAAAAGTGCTCGATGGTGTCGGGGGTCTTGTGTAGTATACGAATGATATCCAGGGCGTTGACGTTCCCACTTCCCTCCCAGATTCCATTAAGGGGTGACTCTCGGAACAGTCTGGCTAAAGGAGACTCTTCAACATATCCACTTCCACCTACACATTCAAGAGCTTCGGCTACAAATCCAGAAGCTTTTTTACACACGAGAAATTTAGAGATTGAGGTTCCAATGCGTCGAAGGGAGACTTCTAGAGGGTCAGCTTGATTGTCAGAGGCTTCCGCGAGTCTTAGGAATGTGACATTTGCAGCGGCACTCTCAATTGCCAAATCGGCAAGCACATTTTGCATTAGAGGCGCACCGATGAGCAACGTGTTAAAGGCGGAACGTTTAGTGACCCACCAATAAGCCTGAATTAATGCCTGGCGCATTTGGGCGGCTGAGCCGATCAACGAATCAAGACGACATTGTGATACCATTTCAAGTATTGTCTTTATGCCTCGCCCCTCTTCTCCGACGAGGTAGCCGATGGCATTGTCAAACTCGACTTCGGCAGAAGCATTGGATCGATTACCGAGTTTATCTTTAAGTCGCTCCAAATATATTGCGTTCTTGTAGCCCAAAGAGGAACTATTGCTATCTGCATCTAGTACTCGAGGGACTAAAAAGCAGCTCAACCCTACTTTTGTTTGAGCAAGGGTGAGGAACATATCACACATTGGAGCAGACATGAACCACTTGTGTCCAGTTATGCGCCAAGTGTCCTCGGTGGAGTTTTGAATGGCTGTTGTGGAGTTAGCCCGGAGATCGCTTCCTCCTTGTTTTTCTGTCATTGCCATACCAGCCAACGCGGTAGTTTTTGAAGACAAGGGCGCCAAGTTTGGATCATACGTGGAGGATGTGAGCAGCGATTCTATGTGCTTTTGCCCCTTCACGCCATGACGTATTGCTGGTACCGCAGCATACGTCATAGAGATTGGACAACCGTGCCCGGCTTCATTCTGCGACACCAAGTACATGAGCACGGCTCGTTCGAGATGAGTTTGACCACTCCCTGGAGTAGGGTAGCTTGCGATTCCATGGTTTTTCGAGAAATCCATGAGAGCATGCCAAGAGGGATGAAACTCTACTTCGTCAAGTCGGAATCCTTCCGCGCTGTGACTTCGAAGCACAGGTGGAAACTCGTTGGCAAGTCTGCCGTGTTCTATCATCTCTTCTGTGCCAAGAGTCTTCCCGGTTTCCTCAAGCGAAGTTTCTCTGACGTCGTGGTGTTCGATACATTCCTTGACCAACGGATCAGAGCTGTAGAGGTTATAGTCGCGAAGCGGAGGCGGCTGATTGGTTACTGAATGACCGTTTCTGTTAGGTGTGTAGTACTTTTGGGTTTTCATGGTCTTGTCATCCTTTCGAACGCTCTATTCCATCTCCTGGAGTGAGCGTTCTGACCGACTTTCTCCACTGAAGTTTATGCTATCCGCGTAACGATGTCTAGTTTCTTGGGCTGTCTCAAGTGCTAGAAAATTTTGAATCGACGATGGCTAATAAATAGCGGCTCAACTCAGTGGTTCTATATATTATCAAGTGGAGCGATGAGCAGTCTCCCACGAAAGATGTTGCCAAGGCTGCGATCGCTACGTTTGTGACCAAGTACGAGGCCAAGTATCCAAAGGCTGTTCACTGCCTTACCAAGGACACCGAC
>JAJYGA010000066.1 GCA_021785255.1 Actinomycetes bacterium | reverse complement strand
GTTGGTCGCTGTTTAGAAAGCGACTGACCGATAAGGCTACCAACGCCACGACTCCAGTCGAAATAATCACAATCAATCCTGCATATACCAGTATGTGTTGTTCCAAGTGTGGTCACACGGACAAAAGAAATCGCAAGAGCCAAGCTATCTTTTGTTGTATAGCGTGCAGATACATAAACAACGCCGACGTAAATGCCTAAGAATATAATCTCAACCGCCGTAGGACATACGGTCTTTAGACGTGGAGGGATATCGCACGCTAGGTCTAACAAGACACAGCACAGCGACCCAGTGAAGCGTCAACCAACCAGGGCCGCGTGGAGTGGCTATGGAAGCCTCATCCGTAAGGGCGGGGAGGATGTCACGAAATTTACCATCTGGATAGGGAGTTTCCGCTTTTGAGTTATGGGACGATTCCATGAGAGGAGCCTTTGATGGGAACAAGTCTTGATCACAAAGGTACTCAAAGCTGGTATTTTCGGATAGATGAAGCCAACGAATGTTACCAAGGTATTCAGCTCATGCAGGACGAGGTCTGCAATAATGCTGTTGTTATCCGTCTTCGCATCCATGGTGATACTCATCAGCGGCTCGGCTCAAACGATGGCATCCACCTCTGAGTCCAACTTGAAAACTCAGGTGACTTCCTATGGGCAGTACCAACCTATAGTTGGACAGATCTTTAACGATAGGTTCCCAATCCTTACCTCTCACTCTTTGCTCGCGCCTAACGCACAGGTTTGGGCAGTGCCAAAGCCACTTATGCCGATGGTACCGGGATCACCCAGCTATCAGGGTACGTGGACGCCCATAGGGCAACCAGGACTAGGTGGAGCTGTCGTCTTTGGAACCACAGTGGCTCCATATCCGGGAGCGTCCAATGTGGATGTCGCATGGATAAATCAAAGTGAAAGTTCGTTGAAAATATATGCAGGTACGAGTCAACCAAGTGGTAGCTTTCCTAACCAAGGTTATGTGCCACCATCGTTGCAGAGTCGCCTTGTGGCTGCCTTTGAGGGAGGGTTTCAATTTCAAGTCGCTGGGGGTGGTTTCTATCAAAACGGTGTCACTGCAATAGCGTTAAGAAATGGAGCTGCCTCCATGGTCCAATATCAAAACGGAACCATAGACATTGGAAGCTGGGGAACTGAGGTGAATTTGACTCCGCAGGTCTATGCGGTAAGACAAAATCTGACTCTATTGGTGGACAACGGTCAAATCACCCCTCAAACTAACGTAAATCCACTAGTTACCTGGGGATATTCATTAGGCAATCTCGTATCGACCTGGAGATCTGGTGTCGGTGTAACTTCTCATGGGAACCTTGTATGGGTTGGGGGTCCTGGTCTTTCCCCTTATATGTTAGCTAAAGTTCTCATATGGGCAGGAGCGGTCAGGGCGATGCAGCTTGATATAAACCCTGACTGGGTTAACTTTGCAGGGTATCGTTATCAACCTGGAGTGGGAGCTGTAGGCCAAAATCTTAGCCCTGCGATGTATTTCCCGGCTTCACACTATCTGTCTCCATTTTGGAGAGACTTCGTTGCGGTGTTTCTTCAGTGACTGTTGTTGTGTCGTCTCTTGGATGCACAATATGGTGAACCATGTCATTTTGTATCGAGACAGTTACTCTCTGTGTGTTTCATCGATGCCGTCAGTTCTCGAGATCTAGACCCTCTTACCGATAATACCAGGTCATTGAGTTATTAAAGATGACACGACACTTATATGACGAATCCGCATAAAACTCAAGCGGAGTTATGATAGCGTAAGGTCGACACTCCTCGTGAGATGTACTCTGACGTGTCATTGATATTGTCGTAGTCGACTCTCAAGTGGTGTTGATGCCGAAATATTGAATGGAGAGATATAGTGAAGACAATGAAGCTGAGAGCTTCAAGGCGTAAACTCACTACCAAAATTGGCACGGGGTTTGCCCTTGGATCTATGGTAGCTCTTGCAGCTACTTCAGCGGCGCCGCTTGCAAACACAGCGTTATCTTCTAGCTCGCTTCAGTCGGTACCTCAGGGTATCGGCGGAGCCGTTGTTGCTAACGCCACGCCTGTGAGCCAAACAAGCTCCGCTCAACTCATGACTGTTTCGTTCATACTGAAAGCTAATAACTTGACGATGCTTGAGAATCAAGTATCTGCCGGTTGGAAAGGGCCATACCTGAAGGTGCCTCAGTTCGCACAAATGTATGGCCAGAGTGTGGCTTACATCGATATGTTAAAGCATTATTTGGGTACCTACGGTATCCATTCTCACGCTTATCCAGACAAGTTGGTTGTAGTCGCCGAAGGAACCGCTTTACAGTTTGACCATGCCTTGTCAGTACTTTTGGACAACTTTAACCTAAAGACTCCATCAGCAACTTTGACAGGAAGACCTACTACCAAGACTTATTATGGGACCAAGACAAACCCGATGTTGCCGTCAAATTTGGCTGCAAATATACTTGCCGTTTTGGGACTGACAAACTATCAACCATTTGTGTCTCAAGCCCTACCAGCTGTAAGTGCGCCAGGGGTCGCTCCTGCTCAGTCACAGCAAAATTCGACGCCTGGTAGTTCGATCACGTTGAGTCCTAATGAGCATCTCCCATCGTTTTTTGTCAATCACTATAACTTGACACCGTTACAGCAAAATGGCGCTTTGGGTCAAGGACAGACGATTGGAATCGTGACGTTGGCGAGTCTCGATCCTACGGTACCTGAGACATTCTGGAAGGCGACGGGTATCCCTTATTCACCTTCTCGTATTCAACTCGAAAACGTAAACGGTGGAGCCGGACCGGTAAGTCTCAATGCAGGCTCGGACGAAACTACATTGGACGTAGAGCAGTCAGGTTCCATAGCTCCAAGTGCAAAAGTAAGGGTGTATCAAGCGCCCAACACTGACTACGGCTTTGTAGATGCCTTCTTCAAGGCGGCATCACAAAATGCAGTGGGCTCTATATCGGCTTCTTGGGGCGAGTCCGAGACTGCCATCCAAGCGACGGTTAATGCCTATCAGGAGTCTTCAGGGTATGCAGCAGCATTTAACGAAGCCTATCTTGAATCAGCCGCTCAGGGACAGTCGACTTTTGTGTCTTCAGGAGACTCCGCTGCGTACACCGCGTCAAGGGACCTAGGAACTACGAATCTTTCTGTAGACAACCCAGCCGACAGCCCCTTTGTGACCGCGGCCGGAGGTACAACATTGGCCAGCACTCAGACCTATACGACCAGTAACGGTAGTGGAACTGAGACTGTTACCATTCCACAAGAGATGGCGTGGAACTGGGGTTATCTGTGGCCGATGTATCAAACTCTTGGTTTTTCTTCGGAAACGTCTGCGGCTACTAGTTTGGTTGTAGGTTCTGGCGGAGGATACTCATCCTTTTTTGCTATGCCTTCGTACCAAAAGCAGCTGAATCTTTCCACGTACAACGACTACCAGTACTTGACACCTACAAACTATCAGACGATAGACGGACTGAATCTTCCGACATCATTTCAGTTTAACTCTAATCCATCGTTGGCTCAGGGTATGAGCCCAGGGATGAGAGCGGTACCTGATCTGTCGGTCAACGCTGATCCTCAAACAGGTTACGCGGTATACGATCCACAGTTCCAACCCGTCTATGGATCTTCAGTTGTTGAGTTTGGTGGAACTAGTTTCTCAGCTCCGCAACTCAATGGGGCGTCTGCTGTCATAGCTAGCTTCTTGGGTCACCGAGTTGGTTTTTGGAACCCCGCCATCTATCAGATGGCTGCGAAGAGTCCTGGAACAGCTCTGACTCCACTTAGTTCAGATACCGTCTACGGACCATCGCAATATAGTTCCACGGGAACTTCCGTGGTGGCCCCTGGAGCGAACTTTACTAACGGCAACCTGTTTTATAGCGGTGCACCGGGAAGTATCTTTAACCCTGCGACAGGACTTGGTATTCCAAATCTTGCTCTCGTTGCCAAAGGGTTTGCTTCTTAGTAAAAATTAGCTTGAAAAATAGCCGTTGAGCCAGAGGTATAGCGCATATCTCTGGCTCTTTGGTCAAAGAGTGCAAAAAGATATCACCCAAGAATATGGAACACACTGGGGATCGGTCACGAACGCTCGTCGGTCTGTCTTGAAGCAATGAGAGGGCCTTATCAGCGCAAGATTTGGAGTCTTTCAGAAAAAATTCTGCGAAGAGTCATTAATTAACGAAAGATTCGAGTACGTTTAATCACATGGGTACACAAAAAGACGGCTTCAAGAAACTCAACCAAGTGGTTAGTTCCACTTTGAAGATGACTCAGAAAAAAAGTGAAGAGGTACTTAAGGAGTTCCTAAAAAGCAGCGAGTCCCAGAAAGAACAGATAAAAGATTTGATTGAAGAGATTGCAACGAAATCAAAGAAGAGCGCCGAGACAATCACAGATACGATAAAAGCTGAGGTAACCAAACAAATAAAAGAACACGATCTCATCTCCAAAGAAGAGCTGAAAAAGGTGATAGAGACGGTTGTAGACTCGGTGCTGGCGAAACAACGCCACGGCGAACACAAAGACGAGAACTCAACCTCTGAAAGCGAGACGACGGGTTCTGATGCCCAAGGTGCACGCCAAGGCAGAAGTCGAGGAACTGCCGCTCCAAAAGCTGCTGATGGAACAAAACCTAGAGCTTCAACACGACGTACGAAACCTCCTACCTCTACTACCGAGGATGCCACAGAATAATAGATGCCTGTAGGCAAAGGGCGCTTGGATGTACACCTAGTAAAATTTGGCCTTGTCGATACCCGTGAACAGGCTCAAGAAGCTATAGCAGCTAAACATGTGCTAGTCAATGGCTCAATCGCGCTAAAGGCAGCGCAGCAAGTAAGAACGACTGATGCAATAAGGCTTTTGGAGGATAAGCGCTATGTGTCTCGAGCTGGATTCAAACTGGAGCGGGCTCTAGAAAGCTTCAGGGTTGAGGTCAATGGACGCCATTGTCTCGATGTCGGACTTTCCACCGGTGGGTTTAGCCAGTGTCTTTTAGAGAAGGGGGCCCATTGTGTTACCGGAGTTGACGTTGGTACCTCCCAAGTACATGAGAAAATTGCCAAGAATCCAAAGATGACTGTATACGAGCAGACAGATATTCGAGACTTTGCACAAAGTTATCGTGGTGACCGCTACGAACTCGTCGTGTGTGACGTATCTTTCATATCCGTGACTTCAATTGTACTTTCACTTGAAACGCTTTTGCAGTCTCGTTTTGGTCAGCTGCTTGTCCTAATAAAACCACAGTTTGAACTGGGTAGAGTAGAGGTATCTAAAGGCAAGGGTGTTATACGTTCAGTAGGTCTTTGGCGTGAGGCACTTGATCGCGTTACCGTCAGATTCCAAGAGCAAGGACTGATTCTTAGACAGTTGGCACCCGCGTTACCCAAAGGAGCTAGTGGAAATCAGGAGTTCGTGGCTCTGTTTGAAAACCTTGAGGCTGTCTCTGATGACAAAGCAGAGGATCGGGAGGTACTGATTGAAAGTGCTCTTGGAGAGCTAGGAGACATTAACTGAACAAACGAGTATTGGGAACGACGGTGGGGGTGTGACGCTATAGAGAATCCAAAATTCAGACTGTTCGCGCGAAGTGGTTTGCGTATCTTGGCCATCTCGGATAGTAAGTTATCTTTGTGTCTATTGTAAGCTTCCTTCTTCATCCACAGCGGCCTGAAGCCACTTTTCACTTTGAAGAAACTAAACTGCAACTGGAAAGACTAGGCATAACTGCCCTTGAGATATCTGGATCAGAGCTAAATGGGGAAGAAGATCTAATCGTGAGCCTTGGTGGAGACGGGACGATGCTAAGGGCAGTAGACCTCTCCCTAGAGCGAAATCTCCCTGTTCTTGGCGTCAACCTTGGAAACTTAGGTTATCTTACCGAAATAGATCCGAGCGAAATCGTATCCGCTATAAGCCGATTCTATAAGGGAGATTACTACATAGATCAGAGAATGACGCTCTCGTGCAAGATCGACGCCAAGAAGTATCAAGACGGCATAGATGTACGAGAGGTTTATTTAGCCTTGAACGAGGTAGTGGTAGAAAGGCAAAAGTCTGGACATGTCGTTAGAGTCGACGTGGAAATTGATGGTACTCCATTTATAAGGTACGATGCAGACGGTGTGATAGTAGCAACACCCACGGGATCAACCGCGTATTCGCTGTCCGCTCGTGGCCCAATACTTTCGCCCTCACTAGACGCTCTTGTCCTTACTCCTATTACACCTCACATGCTCTTTGATCGTGCAATAGTCTTGGATGCAACGTCAAAGGTTGCGTTGTGTCTTTCAACAGGTCCAGAAGCCTCCGTTATGGTCGACGGTAGGGTAGTGGCGTCGCTGCAAGGTGGCGACTGTGTCTATTGCGAACGAAGTTCGACTTATGCGCGTTTGGTTAGGTATCATCCCAGGCAGTTTCATAGCATATTAAAGACAAAGTTTGGACTCTCTTCGAAGACAGGGTCAAGGGAATAAGAAGTGTTGGAGCACCTGAGAGTTAAAAATCTAGGAGTGATTGATGATATCTCTATGGATTTCTCTGAGGGCTTTGTTGTTATATCAGGAGAGACGGGAACAGGCAAAACTCTGCTGACGGCAGGGATATCGTTTTTATTAGGTTCGAAGCTGCCCAGACCTTCAGAAAAAGGAGACACGCTCGTCGAAGCCTTAATCTGCATCGGTGAGGACCAGTATCACATCAAACGAGAGCTTAAACAAACAGGACGTTCCAAATGTTATCTAAATGGAAGTCTGATTTCCACCTCTGAGTTGAAGGGATTTATCGAAAACCACATAGAGATATTTGGACAGAACCTAGCAGTCTCACTGCAGCGTCCAAGTTTTCAGCTCAAGATGCTTGACCGGGCAGGACAGATTGATCTGAAAACTCTCATGTTGCTTCGATCGCAACTCGGTCAATTGCAGCGAAATCGTGAACAAGTATTAGAGTTGCGTGATAAAGCCCTGGAGGCTCAAGATGCAAAAGTAGGTGCGATTGCTGAGTTGGAACGCGCTAACTTGTCGAAACCTGATGAAGATATGGTTCTTCAAGAACGGATTGAAACTGCATCGCATTCAGAACAGATTAAAAGTACCATTCGGGAGGCTCTGAATCAGCTCGACTCGGATGAATCCAACGCAATTTTGGATCAGTTAGCGCGTCTTTTTCGTACTATCTCGAAGCTACCGGAAAGCGAGGATATCGCCCACCGAGTCCAAAACTCGCTTATAGATCTCTCTGATGTAAAGTCTGAACTTGTTGAAGCTCTCATGACCTTAGAAGCTGATGATAATCAGTTGGAACAGTTGCAAGAACGACTTTATCTATTAAATGGCCTCAAGCGCAAATACGGAGGATCCCTAGCGGAACTTATCCAGTTACAACAAAGGTATAGGGGCGAACTCCAGGACTCTCAGAACTTTGCTAAAAAGATTTTGGAGTTAGAGACTGAGATCGATCACCTTAGGAAGCAGCTGTCGGAGGAGGAACACTCCGTACGCTCACGTAGATCAACAACGGCGGCAGATCTCACAAGTGAGCTGAAGCGTCTTCTCGGTGAACTTGGTCTTGAACGAGTTCAACTTCAATTCGTGTTGGCAGATAATGGAGACGGTGCGCCAGTGCAAACCCTATTGGCGACGAACCCGGGATCACCGTTGCTCCCGCTTGGTGAAGCGGCATCAGGAGGCGAACTTTCTAGAATTATGTTGGCACTTTGTAGAGTTCTGGGTTCTGATGCTACTACATTAATCTTTGATGAGATAGACGCTGGTGTCGGTGGAGAGACCGCACTGCGAGTGGCTCGCTCACTGAAGGCTCTGGGCGAGAAGAAGCAGGTGATAGTTGTAACTCACCTTGCACAAGTTGCATCCTTCGCTGGTCAACACTTTGTCGTTGACAAAGAGCAATCCGAAATATCAACACGAACCAAAGTAAACGAGTTGACCACGTATGACTCAAAGATATCGGAGATATCAAGGATGTTATCGGGACAACGAGACTCTGACGCTGCTAGAAAGCATGCAGACGAACTTTTACACATAGGCACGCAGGTACAAGTAACAGAAAAGGAAAGTTTTAGTTAAGTGGGAGATTTATGGCAAAGCACATATTTGTAACAGGCGGCGTAGCGAGTTCTCTCGGAAAAGGTATCACGGCTGCCTCTCTAGGACGATTACTCAAGTCCAGAGGATTGAGAGTGACTCTACAGAAATTAGATCCCTACATCAATGTCGATCCCGGAACTATGAATCCCTTCGAACATGGTGAAGTTTTTGTTACTGACGACGGTTCTGAAACTGACCTTGACCTTGGGCACTACGAACGTTTTGTAGATGTTCCTCTACGGAGAAGTTCTTCGGTTACGACAGGATCAATCTACCAAAATGTCATTGCCAGAGAGCGAAGAGGTGATTACTTGGGAAAGACTGTACAGGTGATCCCTCATGTTACCGACGAGATCAAGTCAAGGGTCAGAGACCTTGCTACCGAAGATGTCGATGTGGTTATTACTGAGGTTGGCGGAACTGTTGGAGACATCGAGATACTTCCTTTTATCGAAGCTATCAGGCAGTTTCGAAAAGACATAGGTCGAGATAACGTATGTTATATACACCTTACGTTGGTACCGTATCTCGGAACATCGGGCGAACAAAAAACCAAGCCAACGCAACACTCTGTAACTGAGTTGAGATCTCGTGGAATTCAACCAGACGTTATTGTATGCAGATCATCCAAACCCATCGCAGACAGCGTAAAGCAGAAGATCTCGATGCTTTGTGATGTATCTGAGGAAGCTGTCATATCTGCTATCGACGTCTCAAACCTGTATGAAGTTCCAAGGCTATTACACGAAGAGGGCTTGGACGAGTACGTATGCTCTCTGCTTAGATTTGACGCTGAGAAGTTGGTGTTGGACCTCGCGTCGTGGAACCAGATGGCGGAGCGAGCCAACAACCTCTCTTCTACGGTAAAGATAGGTATTATTGGCAAGTACGTGAACCTCCCAGATGCTTACCTGTCTGTCGTTGAAGCTCTAAAACACGGAGGACTTCACGAAGGAGCTGCCGTGGAAATAGAGTGGATCTCAGCAGAGGCTGTGACGCCTCTTTTGGCAGAGGCTCGGCTAGAAGGTCTTGACGGGATTGTCATACCGGGTGGTTTCGGTCCAAGGGGTATCGATGGCAAAATAACGGCAGCGTCCTATGCGAGAGAGCACAAGATCCCCTGCCTGGGGATCTGCCTGGGTCTGCAGGCTATGGTCATTGACTATGCCCGAAACGTGTGCGATCTCGATGGAGCACACTCAAGAGAGTTCAACCCAAGTACGCCTTTTCCTGTAATCGACCTTATGGAGGATCAGAGGGTGGTGGAGAATCTTGGTGGAACTATGAGACTTGGAACCTACGTCGCTATGTTGGATCCGAAGTCGAAAACTGCTAAGTACTACGGCGCAGAAGTCGTGGAAGAACGTCATCGTCACCGGTTTGAAGTAAATCCAAGGTACCGGTCTAAATTGGTGGATTCGGGGCTGACCATCTCCGGGCTTTCGCCTGATGGGCGGCTAGTAGAGTTCATCGAACTCAACGATCATCCATTTTGGATTGGTACTCAGGCACATCCTGAGTTCAAATCCAGACCTGACCGACCTCATCCACTTTTTCGAGGACTTATTGAACAGGCTATGTATCGACATCGCTCAAGAGAGGCAAATGAACAACCCAACAACGGTTCCGGAGTGACCTCGATCAAACCGACTCATAAGCAGCACAACGGTACGAATGCTTTGGTAGTAGCTGAGTAGGAGACATCAGGTTGTTTAAAAAAGTCGAAGAGCATGACGTATTTAAAGGAGATTTCATACACGTAGTCAGGTCGCGGTTCGAGACGGTCGATAGTTTCGAATTTGAACGTGAGTACATTGTTCACCCTGGCGCGGTAACGGTGGTACCGGTAGATGATCACAGTATCACGTATGCTCTTTGGCAGTTCAGAGCTCCGCTTGGGAAGGAGATTTTTGAGGTATGTGCCGGCAAGAGAGATGTCGACGGTGAACCGCCTCACGTAACTGCAGCACGCGAACTTCAAGAGGAACTGGGATTCACCGCTTCGCAGATCATTCACATAGGTTCATTTTTCAACTCGCCTGGAATCTGTGATGAAAAGACGGAGATCTATCTTGCTCTGGGGCTGCAAAAGACTGACACGTCGCCTCAGAGTCCAGAAGAACGCTTGATGAGAGGCGCGTCGTTAAGCCTAGATCAAGTGCCTCGTCTTGTTGGTGAAGGTGTCATCATGGATGCAAAGACAATTGTCTCTTTCTATGCAGCAATAAACTACCTGAAGGTGCATCCACTCAATGCTTGACAAAAACCGTTAGAGGTACCATGACGACGGAGTCTACGAAGAATGAGTATCTTTCCGAATCAGCGACCTCCTATCTGGCCTATGTAAGTGTTACAAAAGGGAGAGCCAAAAATACTGTCATGGCTTACGCACAAGACCTTTTGCTTTTTGAGAGATACCTAAGGGACCAAAAAATAGAAGTCGAAGAGGTCGATACTTTTATTGTGTCCTCTTTCTTCAACGAACTGAAAATCGGCTATATGCCAAGTTCGTTGAGCAGAGTTCGCTCAAGCATAAACGGTTATCTTAAGTTTCTTGCCTCTGAAGGAACCATCACAAAAACAGTGGACCTAGGGGGAATCATACGTGCTCCCTCTCAAGCGCTTCCAAAAGTTTTCAGCGTAGTTGAAGTACTAGAATTGATCGAGTCCGTAGATGGAGACGATCCCAAAAACTTGCGGGACAGGGCCATTTTAGAAGTACTTTACGGTACTGGAATGCGTATATCTGAGTTATGCAACCTAAGACTTGACGACATAGATTTTGATGACAAGGTTGCTCAAGTGCTGGGAAAAGGATCCAAAGAGCGAGTTGTTCCACTGGGTGAACAGGCGAGAACCACGCTACTCAACTATATAAACACCGCTCGTCCCAAGCTGGTAAAAGACCGCCGTTCGAAGTATGTCTTTGTAAACTTACGTGGTGGTTCACTCTCGAGACAAGGAGCATGGCTCATCGTCAAATCAACGGCTTCCAAGTTAGGAATGGCAGCTCAAATGACACCACACACACTCAGGCACTGTTGCGCCACGCATATGCTGGAAGGGGGAGCGGACCTTAGGGTTGTGCAAGAACTCCTTGGGCATTCGAGTCTCACCACTACTCAAATATATACAAAAGTAAGTCTAGGATATCTGCAGGAAGTTTATATAACCGCACATCCAAGAAGTATGATACGCAAGTCTTGAAATTAGACGATAACATTGCCTGTATGGTTGATCGACAAGTTTTAGAGCGAGCACTTATAGATACTCTGATTGAGGAGAGGACGCAACTCGAAGAGCAGCTTAAAGAACTTGGAACCTCGGATCGCTCAAAAGGTGACTTCGATCCAAACTTTGCTGACTCCTCACAGGTGACAGCAGAACGTGGGGAGATTGAGGCCTTACGCCTATCGTTACAAGAAAGATTGAAGGATGTAGATCACGCGCTTAAAAAAGTGTCACAGGACAACTATGGACTTTGTGAAACCTGTGGAGCGGAGATTGCTATCGAGCGATTGGAGGCTATGCCAACGGCCAGGTACTGTATGACATGTGCTACTGCTGCCAAGGGCTCGCATCGATGAATAGACGAAGAGATACGCTTATCGCTGCGGGAGTCCTGCTCGTAATTCTCGTTGTGGCGGCGCTTCGACACGTGATAA
>JAJYGA010000149.1 GCA_021785255.1 Actinomycetes bacterium | reverse complement strand
GCTATCGTTATCGCGACTGGAGGATTTCGATGACTCGAAGATGTATCCAACTGTCGCCACTTCCTCTCGTATTAGATGCTTAGTCATCCTAGTGAAGTTCGAAGAGACCTCGCTTAGTGAATCTGGTTGGCGAACTCTTCAATAACCCTTCACGTTCGGTACCTGGATTATAAGACGATTGTCTTGTTTGTTCCAGTTGGCCCTATCTTGTGTCAAATGGTACAAACAGATAAATCTTTTGTTCAAGAATTTCTGGCTCCAAAAGGGCCAGACGTCCATTTGAGCGAGATCGACGCTGATAGGCGCGATTTTCCTAGATGCTACGCAGATAGTGCAGTTTTTGAGAAGTGTACTTGTTTTAGGAGTAAAAGCAGTTCCGCTTAACGCATATGTACTGGTGTGTCAGGAGAAAGGTCTACCCTCGTTTTGAGTTGAAGCCATTGCAAAACGTCGCTTTGGAATTCTTCCGGCTCGGTAAGATTCGCGGCCTGCCTGCACTGCCTTTGCTATGGAACTTGCCATAAGCGCCGGCATCTTTGCTCGGGTAATTGCCGATGCTGCGAGAACGGCGTCACATCCTAATTCCATAGCCAATGCTGCATCAGAAGCACAACCAATTCCCGCATCAAGCACGACCGGACATGTTGCGCGTTCGACAATGATAGATATATTGTGCGGATTCAGTATTCCGAGTCCGGACCCTATTGGTGATCCAAGCGGCATGACGGCCGCAACCCCTAGTTTGACAAGATGATCCGCCAGAACTGGATCGTCGTTCGTATAAGCAAACACCCGGAATTCTTTCGAAATTAACTCTTCTACTGCCAAGACAAGCTCAATTGGATCTGGAAGAAGCGTCTGATCGTCGCTTATAACTTCAACCTTGATGAGGTTTGTATGAAGAGCTTCACGGGCTAGTTGCGCTGTAAGCACGGCCTCTTTGGCGCTGTAACAACCCGCGGTATTGGGGAGAATATGAACAGCCAACTCCTTTAGCTCTTCAAAAATAGATACCCGTTGATTGGTGGGGTCAAATCTTCTTATTGCAACAGTTACCATCTCACTTCTTGAAGCCCTGACAGAGTCTGAAATCACCCGGTGCGAAGGTGCACCACCTGTACCAAGGATCAATCGGTTGCCAAGGGAGAGGTCTGCTATCTTTAAGGGGTCATCAGTTCCAATTGATAGGGTATCTAAAGAGTCCATCATATCTATCCTCCTTGGTATATGGTAACCACCTCAATTTGATCGCCGTCTTTTACGTGTGTTTGAGACCACTGCGAGCGAGTTACTATCGACTCGTTGACAGCAACGGCTACGGCATCTTTTGGTGCGTCGAGACTTTTTACTAACTCAGTGATGCTTACGGGTACGTCTAAATTACGTGGAGTTCCATTTACTGTAATGCTTATCAAGGTAACCCTCACTCAAAGTTGAAATCTATAAGGACTCATAATCGAGGAGAAGTCGACCAGAATGGCCTCATCCTGTGCTTGCGGTTCTGGCGCAAGGGACGATACCAACGCGGCAGCGGTAATTGGAGCAAGGAGAAAGCCGTGCCGGTAGTGACCGCTATGGATATAAAGCCCTGGTAGTAACTCACCGACTAGAGGATAGTTGTCGAAAGTGCCTGGTCTCAGACCGGTACCAACTTCGACCAAGGATAGCTCTCGTAGAATCGGAATGCTCGATGTGGCATCAAAGAGCAGATCAAGAACGCTTCCGGCTTTGGCGGAAAGATGAGTTCGTTGGGATGACTCTTCTTGAGTTGCGCCCACAACTATCTCGTGAGACTGACGAGGCACAATGTAGTTCCATCGTCCATTTCTTATGGAACGAACGCAAACTTTTGGCCCTTGATCCATCTGGTCTCTTAGTCTAAGGATGTCTCCTTTAACCGCTCTACTAGTTATGAAACGAAGAAGTTTCTCATCTAAAGAACTTGGTAGAAGTTCTTCAGGGGCATCCATCGGATTGCATAAAATAACGAATTGACCGGAAATGCGATTCCCGTCTTGCGTCTGTACCGTCCAACCGCTTCCCTTCCCATTCTTAGAGACGGAGGTTACGGCGGAACGAAAAATCTGCTTACGTGAATCGAACAGTTCCACGAGCGATTTAAGTAACTTTCGATTGTCTACTTGAAAGTCCATTGGCGTATAGAGTCCCCCAATTACTTTTGGTGAAAGAGTTGGTTCTGTATCGCGCGCTTCGAGACGTCCAAGTAGGTGTGACTCGATGTTGAGATGTCTGTGATAGCCCTCAAGTCGAATCAACTCATCAAGATCTCCTCGTTCGGTAGCTATTAGCATGGTCGGTCGTCTCTCGTAACCACTTTCACTGTTTGTCAAAGATTCAACCTTTTTAGAAAAGTCCTCCCAGTATCGGGCAGCTTTCCTGAGCAGAGCACCCATGAGATCCTCGTCATAGTTGACCTCTGACGCTGGTGCTAGCATTCCAGCAGCCACATGAGATGCCCCTTGACCGGGTGTTGGATCCACGAGCAAGAAGTCTGCACTGATTTCAGTTAAATGAAGAGCAACCGACAAACCTGAAATGCCGGCTCCAACGACGATGATGTTTGTATATGTATCCATCTCTAATCGAGATTACCTTAGCGCTTCTGAGAAATACTCGGTAGGGGAGAAGGTCATGTTCAGTCTTTAGTGAAAAGAAATGCTATAAAGGATTCTAGTGAGTTGGCAACTTGTGAGAAGAGTTTTCTACTTCGAGATGATGAAGTAGTATTCAAGTAGTGAATGAATCGAGGGTTAAATGAAAAGTACTATGCAAGATCAGCCCCTTTTGGTATCGTCTATTCTAAAGTACGGGGCATACGCCTATGGAGATTCAGAGGTCTTCACCTATCATGGCGACGTCATTTCAAAGCATAGTTTCATAGAGATAGCCGAAAGATCGGCGCAGCTAGCAAACGCCTTGCACGATTTAGGGGTAAGTCAGGATGACAGGGTGGCGACTTTCAGTTTCAACCACAACCAGCACTTGGAGGCATACTATGCGGTTCCTTCGATGGGGGCTGTTCTTCATACCCTAAATATCAGACTTTTTGCGGACCAACTGAGTTTTGTGATCAATGATGCCGAAGACTCTACAGTCATCGCTGATATAGAGGTGCTTCCATTGCTGGCACGAGTACTTAAAGATACCCCTTCGGTCAAAAGAGTGCTAATCGTCGGGTCTGGAGATACTAGCATCTTGGAACCTTTTGGAGTTGAAATCTTTGACTATGAATCTTTAATTGAGAATCAGCCCAAGTCTTATCAGTGGATGGAGATGGACGAAAGATCCGCAGCGGCCATGTGCTATACATCTGGCACGACTGGTAATCCGAAAGGGGTTGTCTATTCCCACCGATCCACCTACCTGCATTCACTATCTGCCATCTCTGGAAACTCATTAGGGCTGAATAGCACCGATCGAGCTTTAATAATTGTTCCAATGTTTCATGCGAACGCATGGGGAATGCCTTACGCTTGCTTCATGGCAGGTGCTGATATGGTTATGCCTACCAGATTCTTACAGGCAGCTCCGCTAGCGGATGTGATAGCAAAACTACGTCCTACTCTTGCATCAGGGGTTCCTACGATTTGGAACGATCTTTATCACTTCCTGCTCACTTACCCTGTTGATATGAGTTGTTTCCGTCTCATTTCTTCTGGAGGAGCGGCAGCCCCAGAGGCGCTTATCCGTGGATATGAGGACAATTTCGGTGTGCATATGATACAGGGCTGGGGAATGACTGAGACCTCACCATTGGTAACGTTGGCAATGCCTCCTCATGGGGTAGGTGAGGAAGATAGATTGAAGTATCTGCTGACGGCTGGCAAAGCGGTAATTGGTACGGAGATTCGAGTCGTCGGAAAAGAGGGAGAGGTGCTCCCAAATGATGGAAGATCGATCGGTGAGCTTGAGGTTAAAGGTCCATGGATTACCGGGTCATACTATCACAGCGACTCCTTAGAGTCCTTCGACGATGGCTGGCTCCGCACTGGCGACATGGCGACAATCGATGAAGATAAGTATATGAGGATCGTTGATAGAACCAAAGATGTTATAAAATCCGGAGGTGAATGGGTTTCTTCGGTCGAGTTGGAGAACACCATCATGGCCCACGATGGTGTTCTTGAAGCAGCGGTGATAGGTGTTCCCGACGAAAAGTGGGATGAGCGCCCTTTGGCATGCGTAGTATTAAAGTCTGGTAGCGAAGTTACACCAGCTGAACTAAAAGAGTTCCTTGCCTCAAGAGTTGCGAAATGGTGGATACCGGAGCGTTGGTGCTACGTAACTGAGATTCCCAAGACCTCCGTGGGAAAGTTTGACAAAAAAGTTCTTCGAAAAGATGCTAGCGAGGGGCGGCTAGAGATAGTCAAGGCATAACTGAGATGTTAGCGCTTCAATGATGTGTCCAAATTGACATGAGAGAAGAGTCCGAAGAACCCAGAGAGGTTGCATTAGCGTTGACTACGGAATATATAGAACGAATAAGTGAAGTACTCTCACAAGCGGAGAATTTGTCCGAGAGTTTGGCCGACCTAGGATATGGTTTTTTGCGAGAAGGATTTACAAGTCATGATCAGAGTAGCCTTGGCTATGAAAAAGAAGTAGCCAAGGCGAGACGGTCGGTTGAAAAAGCCGTTCACGTTCTACGAACGTTGGAGAGAAAACTAGATCAGGACTAAAGAGGATGTTGGGTCGATGGCCCATATTTCCCAACGAATTAAGGAGAAGAGTTGTTTAGAGCATTAGTTCTTGAACTAGTCGATGAAAAAGTTGTACCTATCGTAAAAGAAGTAGATGAGTCTTACTTATCTGAAGGTGATCTTTTGGTGAGGGTTCACTACTCCACGATCAACTACAAAGATGGTATGGCAATAACGGGCACTGGAAAGATCGTTAGATCGTATCCGATGATTCCGGGAGTTGACCTTGCAGGAGAGGTCGTTGAGTCTCAGTCAAGCGACTTCAAACCTGGCGACCTGGTCGTTGTGACAGGATTTAGAATGGGAGAGCTCTATAGCGGTGGTCTCAGTGAGGTGGCTCGAGTGCGATCTGACTGGGCAGTCAAGCTTTCACCCACGTTGTCTGCCAAGCGTGCCATGGAGATCGGAACTGCAGGTCTAACGTCGATGCTCTCTGTCCTTACCTTGGAAGAACATCAAGTAGCTCCAGGGGCAGACGTCTTGGTTACTGGAGCTGCTGGTGGAGTCGGTTCGACCTCGGTTGCCATATTAGCGAAATTAGGCTATAACGTCGTGGCATCAACCGGAAGGTTGTCGGAGGAAAGTTACTTGAGAACATTAGGAGCTTCAGAGATCGTCGACAGGAGCGAACTTTCAGAGCCTACTACGCGTCCACTTCTGTCAGAACGTTGGAACGGAGCGATAGATGCAGTAGGAGGAAGCACTCTTTCCAAAATTCTGCTTCAGATCCGTTATGGAGGGTGCGTTGCCTCTGTTGGACTTGCTGGTGGTGCTAACTTCGACACTAACGTGTACCCATTTTTGGTCCGTGCTGTAAATTTGGTTGGTATTGATTCAGTGATGACTCCTGTTTCAAGACGGGAACTTGCTTGGAGAAGACTTGAAGAAGATCTGGACAGGAATCTTTTGGAGTCGATGGTTAGCTACGTATCCCTAGACGAGGTGATACCTTTAGCTGAGAAGATAATGAAAGGTGAAGTCAGAGGACGCACGGTGGTTGACCTCACGTAAGTCAGATCTACAACTACATCTGTATTGAGGGACGCTAAAGAGTGCCCATGTCAACACCTTTGGGTAGTTTTGACTCTGGCCAGTCAAGGTACTTCAAGGCGCTTCTGAGAGCGAACCTGTCTGTCATTCCTGCCACGTATGAAACCGCCCTATCTCGTGCTTCAGTGGACCCTGCACGCGTAGGTTCAGGACTTGTTGACGCCACCAGTACGTCAAGATTGGGATGATCGATGAAAAACTCCACAAGGGACCTTAGCATCTCTATGACTACCTGATTCTGGACAGTCGCTGCAGGTCTCATGTATATACAGTCGTAGTTGAACTGCCTAAACTCAGCGAGCGCCTCAGCTACATCTGTGGACATTCCAACTTTTTGTACTTGTGAAGTGGTGTGGATGATATCTGTTATGAGGACATTAAGTTGGTGTCCCTTTTCAATCCCGAGGCGGGTCTTGACGATCTCTGGAAGCATCCTCGTGGTGACGATGCCTGCCCGGCAAGCGTCTTCAAAGTCATGACAAACGTAGGCAACCCTATCCGCCCAAGACACAACTTCGCCCTCGAGTGTTTTTGGAGCTGGGAGGGACCAAGAGTGTGAACGGATACCGTCTAAGGTTTCGGCGGTGAGGTTTAAGTCGCGCAAGATCACGTCGGCTCCAAAGCGAGCGTGATCGAATCCAAAGTCGGTATATGGAGTTAATGCATCTTCTGATGCATGTCCAAAGGGTCCATGTCCACAGTCGTGACCAAGTGCGATCGCCTCGGTGAGGGGAACATTCAAGCGCAGGGCAGTTGATATGGCACGTGCAACTTGTTCGACTTCTAGAGCATGAGTGAGACGAGTTCTCATATGATCTTCAGGGAATATGAAGACTTGAGTCTTTCCGGCTAGACGGCGGAAAGCCGCTCCTTTGTGCAAGATCCTATCTCGATCTACTTCAAAACAAGTGCGATATGGATCGGGGTTCTCTGGAGTGCGGCGATTACCAGCCTCAAACCCTCTTTGAGCCTGAGGGACAAGAGTTCGTTGCATCTGTTCGCGAACCTCTCGGGTGAGAGTGTTTGATACTTCGATGTATCCCTCTGAATCCTTGTGGGCCTGGACGAATAGACCTTTTATGTTTCCAAACATGGTCTCACGCCAAGTACGTGCTCTTTTGGGATCAATGAGAACCTCTTTTTGTAGAACTGTCATAAGTTATGTATAACCGATGACAGTTACAGCTTCTAATTTTTTGACGGTGTCACTTCGTGAACCAGGTGTTTACGTAAGTTCGCGACTGTGGATGGATAAGCAGAATCAATGGAACAAATGAGAGAAGTATCTGGATGAAGTCGCCGGTTATTACTTGAGTCCCAAACTCGACAACTAACAGTACGATAAGTAAAACAGGTACTGCGGCCGCTACGACCCCTACGTAGTACCCCCACTTTTTGTCGTTGGCAATCCCGTAAGCGCCAAGGATAGGAAGTACGATCCCAACGACGGACAACATTGGCGAATAACCGCTATAAAGTGCAACGTTGACAACCGATAGCAAGGCGTTGACGTAGAGCAAAATTGTTGCAATGAGCAACGTCTGTGGGTGGGTATTGTTTATAAGCTTGAGCGAACGCATCTATCCACCTAACCGCATGAAAGCGTCTAGTCCAAATTTTATATTTTAGCGCTATTAGTTTATGAAGTACCTAAACCAACGACGCATTACGCTTACGTTTCGGGAAATTAACGTTATTGGCGACGAGCTGACCACAAGCGGCTGCTATATCAGATCCCCTAGTATCGCGTATGGTTACTTGCACACCATTGTCCTGGAGAAGAGTTTTGCACTTGTTCACTCGTTGGGGTGGAGAACCGCGAAAGTCGTATTTTGGAGTGGGATTTAACGGAATCAGATTTACGTGTGCTTTAAGGTTCAGGGCAATATCAGCTAGTTGGGTCATGTGTTCATCGTGGTCGTTGAGGTCGTTGATTAAGGCGTATTCAAGAGTTATTCGTCGATTGGTCCGACTCTTGTATATGTTCAATGCTTCAACAAGGGAGGCGATGCCGTAGCGCCTATTTATAGGAACGATCTGTGTTCTTAGTTCATCGTTGGGGGCATGTAAAGATACGGCTAAGTTTATCTGGAGCGACTCATCAGCGAGTTTGACTATACCAGGGACGACTCCAACAGTGGATAAAGTGATGGAGCGTGCTCCTAGCGAAAACTGTGTCATCAACGAGCGAACAAAGCTGATTGAGTTGTCGTAGTTAGCTAAAGGTTCACCCATGCCCATTAGCACTACGTTTGTTATCTTTGAGTTGGAGTCCAAACGTTTTAGTTCTCGAGCGGCCCAGAAGTACTGCTCTTGCATCTCGTGCACCTTTAAATGTCTTTCGTATCCACCTTGTCCTGTCGCACAAAATACACAGTTCATGGCACAACCGACCTGAGTAGAGATACATACGGTACTTCTTCGCTCATATCGCATCAAAACGGTCTCAATCTGTCGTTGGTCACTAAGAGTCAAGAGAGCTTTCAGAGTGTCTCCATTATCCGACAACGTGACCTTGGCGTGATCTGAACTTAGATAGAAGAGTTCTTTGAAAGTTTCCCTGAGGGTCCTTGGTATAGTGAGGTTCTCCCAAGGTGAAACATATGACTTATAGAGTCCGTTTTGTACTTGTCTTACTCTAAATGAAGGCTGTAAACCTCCAAAAAGGTTCTCCCAGTCTTTAGCGTCTAGCTCCAACGGACTTCGAGTCTGTAACAATTCAGCTATCTTCATTCACCCCGACGATTTAGTATCTGAATCCAAGTCTACTTGCTTGGCTACTTGCTCTTTCACCCGATAAACCCTTCAACTCCAGCGGGATATTGACGCGTGAACTTGACGGAAGTTGGTTGTGGAGGAACATTTTGCGGCTCTATTAGTAACCCGGGGCAGTGGTTGGAAAGGTTGTTGTGTTGGACCTGCTAGGTGCTGGCTGTTGAGATAACTTCCTTGGAGGAGATTACCGCCAGGGCTACTCCAATGCAAAGTAACGTTCCGCCAAAGATCGTTCCCAAGGTAATTTGTTCTCCAAGGAGTACTCCACCTAAGATGACACCGACGAGGGGTTGAAATAAGAGCATTACTCCACCACGAGAAGCAGTGACATGTTTAAAACCCCAAATCCAGAGAAAAAAGGCCAACGCCATTCCTATTAGACTGACGTAGGCAACTTCGAGCCATCCAGGCAGACTAGACGGCAGTGGATGAGGAGAGTGTGCAAATGAGAATGCCGCAAAGGGAGCGCTGGTCAAAGCTCCGATCGTGCAAGCAACACTTACTACTGTAAGGGCACTATGGTTTTCAAGTAGTTTTGCACTTATGATTGTATATATGGACCACGCGAAAGCGGCTATGAGCAGTAAGGTAACGCCACGTGTTACGTTCTTGCCCACTCCTGGGGATCCCACGATAACTACTACACCTATCAGCGCCAAGGCAATTGAAGCCCATCGACGAAGCGGTACACTTTCTTTCAATACCACAACTCCTAAAATTGCTATGAGCACAGGAGCGGAGGCGGTAACCAACGAACCTAGCGCCGCTCCGGCCAGATCCGTTCCAAAGAACTGAAAGCCGACAGATCCAGCGAAGCCAACTACACCTGCAGCGACAAAACTTGGAAGTTCAAAGCGTTTGATGAGCCGTATCCCACCTGTTTTAAATGCGAGAGGTAAGAGTATGGCTGCGGATATCCCTTCTCTCAGTTCGAGCAGTACAAAAGGCGGCATGGTGTGCATCAGTGCATCACTTGCAACGTACATTCCACCCCAGATTGCAGACGCCAAGGCAAGTGCCAAAAGTCCTTTTGAGGTGTTGCTCATGTGACAATCCTAATCAAAGCGTACTTCCATTACGACTTACGCGAGTTCCCAGGTCAGTCCTCTTCGGATTCTTGAGGAGTTATGTCGATGGTGTAAGCCCTATCAACGTGATCTACGTGGAATCCGAGTCGACCATACACCTTGAGCGCTGGTTCATTTGTAGCATCAACATACAACATTCCGGTGGATATGCCCAATGAGCTGAGGTAGTTCAAGCCAACTTTGCACATCGTTTCACCGAGACCTCTCCCTTTGAACTTTGGATTGGTTGCGACGACGTATATCTCGCCAATAGGCGACTCCTCGTCGACATGTACCTTGGTCCAAACAAACGCTGCCAGTTGATTTTCGATCTCGAGCAAGAAAAAACCCCGTGGATCAAACCACGGCTCGGCTTCTCGCGACAAAAGGGTTTCACGTACCCAACGCCCCTGTTCTCGATGCCAAGCAAAGGCCTTGTTGTTGACTTCAAGCCAGCGATCTTCATCTATACCTAATTGGAACGTTCGCAGGTTGCCCACGATCTCAGGGGGAGACGAATCTAGCGGCAACGAGCATCTCATCTGGAAAAGGTCTCTACCTCTTGTGAAGCCCACCTGTATTGCAAGTTCTTCGAGGTATTCAGAAGGCTTTGCAATCCACATGTGAACATGTCCGCCTCCTTCTCGGCGTATTTCCTTCAGAGCTTCCTTGAGCAAGGCGATGCCAGTTTGAGAGTCCTTGTTGCGTTCCATTGGGTGCAGAAGTAGCTCAATGCCCCAAGACTCAGGACCCTTTGAGATCTGTACATAACCGACTGCCGCTCTTGGGTTGCGTCTATAAGCAATCAAGCCGCTGATACCCTTCCTACCACCTTGTACTAGGTCAACCCAGGTGTGATCTTCTAGAGCTTTATGTCCATCAACCCGCTCGATTGTCTTTGCGAGTATGAGTATTGACGCTATCTCCTGTTCGCCAATTCTTCGATGAATGTCCAAGTCAATCATGTTTAACCCAAACTAACCCAGATTCTGTTCTAAACCCGCGATGTCTCCAAAATCTTCTTTCAGACACTTCAGATCGAGATCTTCTAGGATTGGATTTGCGTTGCGGGACGTAGTTAGGATCTTTTAGTAGAGCCCAGTTTGAAATCTTGGCGTGGGATGAGCTGAGGAGCTCGTTATATTTGAACCAAAGCTAGCCTCAAGGTGCCTATTGTGGATAGGTGAAATCCATTAAAGTCTTAGACGAAAGAGTAAACCTATAGTGGTGACTGAGGCTGAAAAAGAGCGCCGCGAAGAAGTTATTTATCAACTGAGTATATCTTATCCAGGCTCAGCACGAGAACTATGTGAGCTTGACTTTGAAAGCCCGTTTCAACTTCTTGTTGCTACCGTGTTATCAGCGCAATGCACCGACAAAGTGGTCAACGCCGTTACAAAGACCTTGTTTCGAAGGTACCCAGATGCGAGTTCCCTAGCTGGCGCGCCGATAGAGGAGATAGAAGCGCTAGTGAGGCCAACGGGTTTTTATCGAAACAAGTCGAAACATATAGTTCAACTGTCGCAAGAACTCGTAAGAAACTTTGATGGGGAAGTTCCCAAGGAGATGAAACTTCTCACCTCTTTACCTGGTGTTGGACGAAAAACGGCTAATGTCGTCCTTCCAATTTCGTTCAACATTGCCGGATTAGCTGTTGATACTCACGTCATGAGGCTTTCGAAGAGACTCGGACTCAGCGAAGGCGAGGATCCACTCACAGTTGAGAGCGATCTTTGTAGCTTCGTGGAACCTTGCCAGTGGGCGGAAGTTTCCCTAAGACTTATTCTCCATGGTAGGCGAGTATGCAAAGCCGTTAAACCCACGTGCTGGAGTTGTTCTTTAGCCGAGTTATGTCCCTATATCTCCTTGACTTAGCGCACGGCGTTGTTGAGACGTCGAGCAGCAACCTCTAGCGCCTTTTCAGCTTGATATAGCTCAGAAGCGGAGGCTTCGTCTTTTGAGTGGCGCATCTGATCACCCAGTGAACCTGCTCTTTTAGCAAGTTCGGATATGGTATATAGCATTGATGAGATCTGAGCCTTAGCTGACGAATCCAAAGTCATTCCTTTCTTGGGGATAGTTTGCTTTACTGCGTTAAAGATACAAATTTGAGGTAGGTTTTACGGCAAGGTTAGACGCCGGTTTACTTCGGTCGTATGTACTTAGGAA
>JAJYGA010000139.1 GCA_021785255.1 Actinomycetes bacterium | reverse complement strand
GTTGTTCAACACTTGATCGACCTTGAAGACCATCGTTGTGAATTGCGTGGTCTGTTCCTCCTGGGTCTCGTGTGATTAACCCTTTTATATCTATCTTGACTATCTGTTCAGAGTTCAGGTGATTCAATAAGGTGCATTCGCGGTTAGGGTGTTGGCGACCATTGGCTTCCTGGGATGTATATTTGGGTCAGAACTTGTCGGAGGGCGGAAGAGGGGATCGTGCATTGGTAAGCCTTAGCCTGTGAGATTCGAAACCATTGCCATCAGCCCCATGGCGACTCTTTTGCTTTTCAACGTTTTGCCACCAAAACAATCACTCGATACCCGAAACGACAAGGTACATGCGTGGGGATATGTAGGCTAATGGTGTTGTGAAAATTGCCGAGGTGAGTCCTTACAGTATGAGTGTTCCCGGTGGAGTGCAGGGACAGGTGCTTGCTTTAGCACGCTCTATGCGCAACTTGGGTCATGACGTGGACGTTATAGCACCTTGTGATGAGCAGACAATGGTTGAAGAGGTCTTATCGCTAGGTGGATCACATAATTGGTGGGCAAATGGTTCGATTGCTCCGATCGCATTAGGACCGAAGATGTGGTTTGGTTTAAGATCTATTCTTCGATCAAACGGATATGACATTGTGCATCTTCATGAACCACTTACGCCATTCGTAGGAGTGGCTACCTTGATGTTTTCGCCAGTACCGACTGTGGGCACTTTTCATCGTTCAGGAGCGTCTTTGACATATCGTGCATACGGACGATCTTTGGGAAGATTGGCGCGACGACTGTCGTTGCGATTTGCTGTATCTGAGGAGGCTAGACGTACCGCCCGTTTGGTCAGTGGAGTTGACTCAATTGTCTCACGCAACGGAGTTGATCTCTCCAGATTTTCCGGGGTTCCGCCATGGCAAAAAGATGGTTTTGTTGTTATGTTCATAGGTCGCCATGAACCTCGTAAAGGTCTTGAGGTGCTTTTGGAAGCTTTCTCACTGCTCGAGGATCCAGACGTGGAACTTTGGGTTGCGGGAGATGGACCCGAGAGTCTGAAACTTCATTCGAAATTTCGTCAAGACTCCAGAGTGAGATGGCTCGGCCGTGTTTCAGAAGCCGAGGCCTCTGCTCGCATGTTGGCAGCAGATATCGTTGTGGCGCCATCTCTTTTCGGAGAGTCTTTTGGCGTAGTACTACTGGAGGCGATGGCCTGTGCGAGTGCTGTTGTGGCCTCAGATATAGATGGCTATAGAGGGCTTATTGAAAATGGGGTAGACGGATTTCTGGTACCTCCGGGTAATCCGTCCGCGCTAAAAGGAGCTATTGTCGAACTGATGGAGTCGACAGATACGCTTCGTTTCTTGGCCTCCAATGGACTGAAAAAAGCGGAAAAGCACTCCATGGACGCTTTAGCAAAGACATATTTAGATCTATTCACCGAGCAACTGTCTCATTGAATCACTAGGCTGAAAGCGTGTTGGACGTAACTGATAGAACGACAATTTGGGGTGGTGGCTCCCTTTATCAACTTTGGCACAAACGCCTTCAAGTTCTCGTGGCTTACTCTATCGTTGCTGCAGTTGTATCTTTGATCGCCTGGATCGTCCTTGTGGTGCTTGCTACCGTGGTGAGTTCGCCAAGGGATGCAGTTGAGAACGTGCCTATTGCGGTGCTCATTGGGATCGTAGTGTCTGCAACGTTACTGGCCTTTTCGAGATGGAGTGCTACTTTAGGAATCTCCTCCATGCCACTCTCAGATGAGGTTGCCGAGGCGAGAGTGAGAACTATTTTGGAGTCGATCTGTACACAGGTCGGAGTGTCGATGCCTGAGATTGCTCAGATGGATAGCCCCGCGATTGAAGTTGCATCGTTTACGAAGTTGCGGACTCAGTTGATTGTGCTTTCTCAAGGTGCAATCTCGTCATTGTCTACGCTGGAGTTAGAAGCCGTCTTGGCTCGCGAAATTGCAAAAGTCAGATCCGGGCTCTCAAACTATGATGCCTATCTACTGCTGCCTCGCAAACTTCTTGCATTTTTGACATTTGGTGCTTATCCTGAGTCGATGACGCTGTCGCTTGCGCAAGAGGTGATGCTTGTAGATCTGGCTTCCCTTGCGATCACGAGATTTCCGCCCTCGCTGATATCAGTGCTGAAGAAATTGCGCGAAGAAGAGACGTTTTGCGAATTGAAGGGGGCTGCAGCTAAAGGATCTAGCTGGATTTGGCTTAATCCTCCAATGATATCGGGGTCTAAGACGTTACTTGATGATCGAATAGCTCAACTAGAAGAGTGGTAATACGATAGTTCTTTAGGCTTACTTGGACGTGTGAATAGGTTAATTGGTGCTGATTTGTGGAAAACCACGATTCCCATTTGTGGGTCATGAACGGTATCGCATCTGTTATTTCGAGTAGAGACTAAAATTTATGTAAGTACACGATGTAGGGAGTGATTGATTTGTCTACCGAACACCAAGAGTTCGCAACTACTAGAGTAAAACGCGGACTAGCGGAGATGCTAAGAGGCGGCGTCATCATGGATGTTGTCAATGCACAACAAGCCAAAGTTGCTGAAGATGCTGGTGCCGTTGCAGTCATGGCTCTTGAACGAGTTCCTGCCGATATCCGACGTGATGGCGGGGTAGCAAGGATGAGTGACCCGGCTTTGATCATGGAGATCCAAGAGACGGTAACGATTCCAGTTATGGCGAAGGCGCGAATTGGGCATTTTGCCGAAGCACAGATCCTAGAGCATCTTCAAGTTGACTACATAGACGAATCGGAGGTTCTCACTCCCGCAGATTACGTGCATCATATCGATAAATGGGCCTTTGAGATTCCTTTTGTCTGTGGCGCTACGAACTTAGGCGAAGCTCTCAGACGCATCTCTGAAGGGGCAGCGTTGATTAGATCCAAAGGTGAGGCTGGTACCGGAGATGTGAGTCAGGCGGTCACCCATCTTCGATCAATTGTCGGAGACATTAAAAAGATAACTCAAGCCGATGACTCAGAGGTGTACGCATGGGCTAAAGAACTCCGGGCTCCTATCGACTTGGTGTTAGAGGTTCGTAAGAGCGGCAAACTTCCAGTTCCTCTATTTTGTGCTGGTGGACTGGCAACTCCTGCTGACGCGTCGTTGGTCATGCAGTTAGGTGCGGAAGCTGTTTTCGTAGGATCTGGCATATTCAAAAGCGACGATCCTGGTAAGAGGGCAAGAGCCATAGTTGAGGCTACAACGCATTTTAGAGATGCTTCTATAGTTGCCAAGGTCTCAAAGAACCTAGGTCCAGCGATGGTGGGAATTGAGATGGACAAGATAGATGTACATCTGGCAGAGCGAGGCTGGTAATTCTTGAATGTCGGAGTCCTCGCGCTTCAAGGTGATTTTTTAGAGCACATCGATATGTTAGACCGACTTGGTGTTCGAGCTAAGTTGGTCAAGACGCCGAAAGACTTGGATTCGATCGGAGCTTTGGTGTTTCCTGGTGGAGAGTCGACGACCATGTCAAAGCTACTTGAGTCTTCTGGTCTTGGGGAGGCACTAAAGGCCCGCTTAGAACTTCCAATTTTCGGAACTTGCGCGGGTTTAATACTTTTAGCTCGATCTATCTCAGATGGTCGACCTGATCAAGTAAGCTTTGGCTATTTAGATGTTGAAGTTCGACGAAATGGTTTTGGGCGTCAGATCAGGTCTTTTGAAGCAGATCTTGATGTCTTGGAGATCTCACCGCCTCCCATGAAGGCTGTCTTTATTCGAGCTCCTGTTATCGAGAAGGTTGGGTCGGATGTGAAGGTCATGGCAACGGTCAGCTATGACTTTAACGGCAAGGAGGAAAGTGTTCCAGTGGTTGTGAGGCAGGGCAGATATTTGGCCTCGGCCTTTCATCCCGAACTGACCGGCGATACTCGGTTACATGAGTATTTCTTGCAACATATTGTAGAGTCACGGTAGTTGTACCTGTGACATGAGTTACTGGGATTGGTAAGCAAAGTTATGTCAGGTCATTCAAAGTGGGCGACGATCAAGCACAAAAAAGGTGCGCAGGACAAGGCCCGAGGGAAGTTGTTTGCAAAGCTCATTCGCCAAATTGAGGTTGCTGCCAGGGAAGGTGGCGGCGATGTCAATGCAAATGCAACTCTTCGTACGATGTTTCAAAAAGCACGTGATGCCTCTGTCCCTATAGATACAATCAACAGAGCGATAAAACGAGGTACCGGAGAGTTAGAAGGCGTTCGATACGAGGCTGTGACCTATGAAGGGTATGCACCAGGTGGTGTAGCGATTATTGTGGAGTGTCTCACTGATAACCGCAATCGAACAAGTGCCGACGTGAGATCCGCTTTTTCGAAAAACGGTGGTTCTATCGCCGAGCCCGGCGCTGTTTCATGGCAGTTCTCCCGTAAAGGAATAGTGAATGTGGTCAGGACATGCAAAGAAGACGACGTGACGATGGTTGCACTTTCTGCGGGAGCGGAGGACGTAGTCGACCAAGGTGAGCACTGGGAGGTTGTTACCTTGCCTAGCGATCTCGGCACAGTCAGAGGGGCGTTTGAAGATGCAGGCATGGAGTGTATCTCAAGTGAATTGGTGCTGCAGGCAAGCAATTCGGTTCCCGTTGAGTCGGAGTTGGAAGCCCGGAAAGTGCTAAAGCTAATAGACGCTCTTGATGACTTGGACGATGTTCAAAATGTCTACTCCAATGTAGAGGTGCCGGACTCCATTTTAGAGCTTATCGAGGATTAGATGGTTGCAGAGATTGGTGGGAAAGCGCCAAAGTTTTCGCTGAATGGTACGGGTGGAAGGAGTTATTCATTAGATGAATACTTGGGTTCACCTTTGGTTCTTGCGTTTTACCCGGAAGATTTTTCACCTGTTTGTACTGCCCAGTTGAATGCTTACTCAAAGGCTTCCCCTGACTTCGCTACTTTGGAGGCAGTGGTTCTTGGAATATCACCACAGTCAATTGAGTCCCATGATGCGTTTGCAAAACGAGTAGGGATAACGTTTCCTCTTTTGGCAGATACCGATAAAGGCGTGGCTCGGTCCTATGGAGTCTTAGGTCCCCTGGGCTTTTATCGTAGATCAGTGTTTGTTGTTGACAAAGAGGGATTCGTACGTTTTGCCCACCGTTCTCGAGCCGGCCTCACCTATCGTCCCTCCGCGCAACTCATCGATGTCATCAGGTCTTTGTAGATTAATATGACTGATACTTCCTTTGACTTTTCGAATTGACGACTGTTCTTTGGCTCCTGTTTGGGGTTCTGATATGTCGTGCGTTAACGCTCGGCCTCTAATGCAGAGTTTTCGTGAAGTGCCCGTAGTTGAAATGATATAGTCTAAATTAGAACATATGTATGTACTCGGAGTGGACCCAGGCGTGGCAAAGTGTGGCTATGCGATCGTCAGTCGTTCAACTCGAGCGATCGAAGTGCAAGAAGCGGGAGTAATAAGGACGGATAAAGAGGCACCTTTGCCGTCAAGGCTGCTTCAGATATTTGACTCGCTCAAGAGTATTATTGCGTGCCAATCCATAGATGTCGTTGTTGTGGAGCGAGTGGTATTCAAGACCAACTTGAAGTCGGCGATGGCAGTGGGACAGGCTTTAGGAGCTGCTTTTATGGCTGCGGAAAGCGCATCTATATCCATAGCCCAGGTCTCCTCGAACGAGATGAAACTGTCCTTGGTTGGAGACGGCTCAGCTGACAAGTGGCAGCTTCAAAGTATGGTACAAAGGCTGTTAGGCATGACACATCCAATCAATCCACCTGACGTCGTCGATGCCATAGGACTTGCGTACTGTTTCTTGAGCGCTTCAGATGTGGTCAGACAAGGATGGAAACTGTCATGATCGATAGGGTCTCCGGTAAAGTGGTGGAAAGTGACGGAACTTCTGTCGTCATTGACGTTGGTGGAATGGGATATGAGATAATCACGGTGCCTTCGCTTTTATTTGATCCGGGGAGACCTGTGGTAATCTACACGAGGATGCTCGTCCGTGACGAGGTGCCGGTTCTTTATGGCTTTGAATCAAAGATGGAGAGAAAAAGCTTTGACCAGTTACGCACCGTCCAAGGAGTGGGTCCACAACTCGCTCTCACAATTTTGGGTAGACTTGGCGTAAAAGGTGTGAGTGACGCTGTACTTGTAGGCAATACAAAGCTCTTTAAGTCGGTACCGGGCGTCGGAGAAAGATTGGCGTCACGTCTGGTGCTTGAGTTGAAGCGCTTTTTTGAGCTTGGCGAGGCGCCCGACAGTGTTGCGTCTTTTTCTGGAAGCCTGGGAGAAGTCGGAGAGGCGCTGCTAGCTTTGGGATTCTCGATCGGTGAGATCGCTGAAGCTCTCAAGGCTATACCTTCGGATATTGATCCTGAGTTCGGCCTGCGGCTAGCGTTAAAGGAGCTTAGATCATGAGCGCAAAAGAAGTGATCTTCAAGAAATCGGATAGTTCGACGACGGAAGTTGAGCCAAAAACAGTCTCGGTCTCCTCCACGTCACTGCTTGACATCTACGATACTGCAATTGACAATGTACTGCGTCCAAAGTATCTCTCTGACTTTGTGGGTCAGAGCGAGCTTAAAGAGCGATTGAACATAGTAGTTGGGGCCGCGAAGATAAGAGGTGAACAGGTAGATCATATTCTTTTTGCCGGTCCGCCTGGCCTTGGGAAAACATCGCTTGCATCTATCGTGGCGAATGAAGTTGGCGTCAACTTTAGGGTAACCTCCGGCCCTGCGATTACTCGAGCCGGTGATCTTGCCTCTTTGCTCTCAGACCTTTCGGACTCAGATGTGCTTTTCATCGACGAGATCCACAGACTCCCTAGAACCGTCGAGGAGCTTCTTTATAGTGCTATGGAGGACTTCAAAGTTGACGTGACGCTCGGTAAAGGACCAACCAGTCGTACCTTGAGACTGGATATTGCCCGCTTTACTTTGGTTGGTGCCACGACGAGAACTGGCATGCTGTCAGGTCCACTTCGAGATCGCTTTGGCTTTGTTCATACGATGGAGTATTATAGTGCGAACGAGCTGGCTGAAGTGGTTACCAGGTCAGCAAAGATCCTTGAAATTGACATCGACTTTGAAGCGGCATATGAGATTGCCCTTCGATCAAGAGGTACACCTAGATTGGCAAATAGACTTTTAAAGAGAGTTCGTGACTACGCTTCCGTCAGTGGAGCAGGAAGGCTCGATGGCCAGACTGCCAAGGAGGGTCTCGATGTCTTTGGCGTAGATGATCTTGGATTGGACCGAGTGGATCGGGAGATCCTTCAAACGCTGTGTGTGTCTTTTCAAGGCAGGCCCGCTGGACTGAGTGCGATCTCATCGGCGATCGGAGAAGAGAAGATGACCATTGAAGATGTTCATGAACCTTTTTTGGTCAAACTTGGTATGGTGGTGAGGACGCCCAGAGGCAGAGTGGCGACGCATCGAGCCTTTGACCATCTGGGTCTACCCAAGACAGAGAACGTGGGATTATTTTAAAGATGCCGCCCAGCTTACCAACAGTTTGGCATCTGACATTTAATCAAGGTTTTTCTGCTTCTTTCCGATAAGTTCAGTTAGGATGCTTTGAACCAGGGGCTCTGTGAATACTTACAACGACACGACTATGAAGATTCGACGACTTTTAATGATTGCAAGAGAGCTATTGCTTGGAGAAGGCGGCTGCCGTAGTTATGATCGTGCATTGTTTGATCGAATTGGGGTAGTGGATGGCTGAGGATCCATCACAACGCACGTTGGACGAGGTTGACCGAGGATTGAATGACGATGTGGGGGTGTTGGTCTGTGATGCTCTTGGCGTAATCTATGATGTGAATTCTCACCTATTGAGACGATTGGGATTTACCTACTACGAAGTGGTAGGGGTTAAGTCACTTCATGACCTTTTCCCATCGCATGGATCAGAAAATGACGCTTTAGGTGACTGTAACGGAGTATTTTTCCCTGAGACCCTGAAGGACTATGGACCAAGGGCCTGCAGTATCAGATCATCAAGTGGTGCTGATATTGAGTCAACTGTCTTGGTTTTTCCATACGAAAGTGACGCTGAGCGTAGAACCTATATGGTCCTTGTGATGTCCATGGTTGACGCAGAGGCAGTCCTGGGACCATCCAAACAGGATAACCAAGTCAAGTACACCAACTTGTTCGAGAAGGTGGCTTTTGGTGTGCTTTTTTTGAACCGTGACGGGGAGATAATGTATGCAAACGCCAAGGCCCTTGAGATTTTGGATATTGAGAATGCTGGCGAAGGTGTCTTAGCCGAGAAGGTCTTTTGTAATCTCTTTGGCGAGGGGTTGGCACCAATGGACTACAGAGAATCTCCAATATTTTATTCACTCGAACACACGGCTCCAAGTAGTGGATCCTTTGGCATTTCGACATCAGCAAAGGTCTTTCGTTGGCTTAACGTGGAAGTAGTACCAACTGATCTAGGGCCCGAACGCTCAGGTGCAGTGGTCACTTTATTGGATATGACCTCTGAGAGGTCTGTGAGAGATAGCGAAAAGCTGTCGATGAGTCGCCTCGAGGCTCTCATAGAAGACGGGTGGGACCTCGTAATTATCGTCGATCCCGATGGCACGATATCGTGGTCATCCGGCGCCTGTACGAGACTGCTGGGTTATGAGAAAGATGAGTTGATCGGAGTCAATTTCAGCGAGTTTCTTCACGAGGATGATTTGGAAGAGGCGGCTAAGGTCGCAAGTGAGATCTATGACTCCGTAGGACGACGACTTAGCGTGACGGTGAGGGTATCGCACAAGACAGATGGTTATCGACATCTGGAGTTTTCTGTCATCAATTGCTTTGACGACCCAAGTATCGGTGGAGTGCTTGCAACAGCTAGAGATGTGACAGACAGGATGCTTGCCGAAGGGCGTTGGAAGGCGGCTGCCGAGACTCTTCATGTCGGTCTGGTGCTGATGAGTCCGGACGGAACCTGGAGAGAGGTGAACCAAGCAGTTACTGAGATGCTGGGAATCTCTGCGGAGTTTCTAGCAGGAGCAGACTTTGAGGCGTTTTCCTATTTGCACGATACAGGCTTGGGGACCGCTGAGTTCGCTGCTATAAAAAACAGAGAGAAGTCTCGAGTTCGGTTTCAAAAACGCCTGGTAAGGTGGGATGGAACACCCTTTCAGGTCGAGATTGGTTTTGCAGGTATTTTTGACCCATCCGGTACTTTGCTCGAGGTAGTGGCATTTATCGAAGATATAAGCGTGCGACATCGCGTTCAACAGGAGCTGGAGAGGGCATTTTCAAGGTTCGAGTCTTTGGTGGAACACTCAAGTGACATAACTCTGATCGTAGATCAGGTTGGTCGATTGTTTTATGCATCCCCCGCACTTGAAAATGTCCTGGGATACTCTAACCGGGATCGTTTTGGGAAAAGGACTGCGGACCTCGTGCACCCAGCAGATCGTGAAAGAGTTCGGGAGGTATTTTCCCGAATTCTGTCTAAGCAAAATAGCGTTGAATCCTTTGACTGCCGGCTTTTTCACCTGGACGGGACGTATAGATATGTCGAGGTCACTGCAACAAATCTAACTGGAGACCAAGCGGTCGGGGGAGTCGTATTAAACGTACGCGACGTTACTGAAAGAGTGGTCATTGCTCGTAGGCTGGAGTACCAAGCATCTCACGATCCCCTCACTAGGTTGCCAAATAGATTGTTGTTGCTTGACCGACTGAGTATCGCAAGGGAGAGGTATCTCAGATCAGGAGATGAATTTGCGCTTCTGTATCTGGATCTTGATGAGTTCAAGCATGTCAATGACTCCATGGGTCACGCTATTGGAGACGAGCTTCTTGCCGAGGTAGCGCGAAGGTTGGTGCGAGCCGTCAGAGCGGAAGACACCGTGTCTCGAATAGGCGGGGATGAGTTCGTTGTTCTAGCTGCCAGTGTCAGAGGTGTCGAAGAGGCGAGAAGTTTAGCCGAGAGAATACGCAGAGATCTTCAGGTTCCCTTTGATATAGGTGCAGTGAAACTGAGGGTTGGATGTTCCATAGGAATTGCTCTTTCAGAAGGTGCAACGCCTGAAGAGATGATGCAAGAAGCCGATACCGCTCTTTATCGAGCTAAAGAGCGAGGACGGGGTCGATGGGAGCTCTTTGACCAGGCAATGAGAACTCTATCTCAACGAAGGATGGAGACAGAACAGCTTCTTCGACGTGCTATCGAACTGAACAACATAGTTCTACTGTTTCAACCAATCGTCGATATCGGCACAATGACAATGTCGTGTGCGGAAGCGTTGATCAGAGTGTGGGATCAAGGTCCGCACTCGCTGGTAGGGCCAAAGGAGTTTATCGATGTAGCCGAAAAAAGTGGCCTAATCGTGCCCATGGGAAATAGCGTCTTGAAGATGGCGGGACAGTACCTAAAGAGATGGAATGAGAGTCCTGTCTCTTTAGATGACAAAGTTACCGTGTCGGTCAACCTATCCCCTAGACAGTTGTCCGATCCTCTTTTGGTGCCTCTTGTTCGTTCTATCTTGTCCGAAAACGCATTGGATCCTAGTTGGCTGTGTGTTGAGTTGACGGAGTATGCCTTGATCGACGTTGGATTGTCTATGCAGAGATCGCTCTTTGACTTAGCGGATCTTGGTATACAAATAGCAATAGATGACTTTGGTACCGGATGGTCTTCACTTACTTACCTGCGCAACTTTCCTATTTCGACACTGAAGATTGATCGAAGTTTTGTAGAGGGCTTGGGGAAGGTGCAAAAAGATACAGAACTAGTGAAGGCCGTGGTTGGATTGGGCCACTCGTTGGATCTGGAGACCGTAGCTGAAGGAGTCGAGCTCGACGAACAGCTTATGATTTTGAAGGAACTTGGCTGCACTAAAGCGCAAGGTTACCTGCTGTCTAGACCCCTGGACGAGACTTCCCTGTTCGAGTTCAGACGGTCACACTGAGGAGCAACTGTCACTTGGCGTTATCTGTGTCATGTGCTTGTGTGAGTTTATGATTGAACGAACCTCGAGTTTTGTCCTTGATGCCAAATTTTCTCGTGTCGAAAGACTAACAAAGGTTGATCTTTGCCAAGTTGAGGACCTAATGTATTGTTTGGAGACTTATATAAGCCGAAGGAGCGTCGTCAGTGGAATCGATCCGTAAAAGTATGCACGAGGAGTGGTTAAAGCGCCACGAGGCTGTGATGCCTAAGTGGGTATCACTTTATTACGATTCGCCAATTGAACTCGTCTCCGGTGACGGAAGATACGTTGTCGATCGGGACGGCAAACGCTACCTTGATTTTTTTGGTGGAATACTTACGACAATGACAGGATACAACGTAAAAGAAGTTGTGTCAGCTATTGCCGATCAAGCTTCGAATATGATTCATAGCTCCACTTTGTACCTGATATCGCCGATGATTGAGTTAGCTGAAGAGATCGCAAGTCTTTCAGGAATCGATAGTCCAAAGGTATTTTTTACCACCTCAGGTACAGAGGCTAACGATGCCGCATTGATGCTGGCTACAACCTACAGGGGAACTAATCAAATTCTTGCGGTAAGGAACAGCTACCATGGACGTTCGTTCTCCGCGCTTTCGGTAACGGGAAACTCCCATTACCGGGTCAATAGCTACTCTCCTTTCCAAGTCTCCTATGTTCTTGGTGGATCTCGTTTGCGAGGACCACTGGCTCAATTGAATGACGAAGAGTATATAAAACGCGGTGTTTTGGACCTTGAAGACGTGCTACAGACCCAGACTAACGGCAACGTAGCGGCCTTGATTGCAGAACCGATCCAAGGTGTTGGAGGTTTCGCGGTTCCTCCAGATGGAGATC
>JAJYGA010000090.1 GCA_021785255.1 Actinomycetes bacterium | reverse complement strand
TAAGGTCTGGATCAACACTTAAGTCCAATACCTCATAGTCGACGTGTCCGTCTCTAAGGACACCAGCGACGAGAGCAGCCAAGTGTGGCTGATGGCCCAGCTCGTAAGTTGAAAGAATTAGTGGGGGCACAGTAGCTCCTTGTCTGGAAGGTGTCTGAAAAGATGTTGTATTCGGTCTCAGCTTTTATCATCTGACATGCAGTTTTACTTATCTCACATTTTAGATGCTTGCCGACGTTCTTGGTGAGCACCTCCTACAGGTTAGAGGTTTCACTTCTAAGATATCTCAAAGTCGAGCAGTTTACGTGCCGTCTTGAGTGTCTCAACCGTGCTTTCATAGCCAGGTGAGTTCGCAAATACGAATCCCATGTAACGCTCGGTGAGAGGGGGAGCCTTCACGAACGTGCCCACCGGCGTTGTCAGCTCGAAAGAGGTGACGTACTTCAGTGAACGTACTTGGTCTATACCGGTGATGGCGTGTAGCTTTCCGGTTTTTGGTGTCGGCAACATCAAGACCCCCGAGTAGGTCCTTCGCTGTCGCTTGATAGTCACGGGGTCTGATTCAGAGGCAGTAGCCTGAATGAGCAGCAACTCCTCTAAAGTTGTATCTGATCCAAACTGTAAAGCCTTTGCACAAGAGCCACCGATGGAACGAGCAGCGACTTCTAAGAGATAGAGATGGCCATCTTGAGATACGCGAAACTCTGCATGTATAGGTCCGGTCCAAAGACCAAGAGCGTCACAGCTTCTTTGAACAACTCGTTCTGCCTCAAGCTGTATGTGCATGGGCAGTCTTGATGGCGTCACATAGATGGACTCTTCAAAAAAGGGACCTTCGAGTGGCTCGGGTTTGTCAAAGATCGCCAAAACTACGAGTTTGGCGTCCACTAAGATACCTTCCAAGGCGTACTCCCGCCCCTGGATGTACTCCTCTAGTAGCAGCTGATCATCACTTGTTACTTGGGATGTAAGCTCCAATGCTTTGGGAAGGTCGTCGAAACGATCCACGCGTATGACACCTTTTGATTGCGTGCCCGATATCGGCTTTACTACAAGTGGGAAACCCGCGATCTTCTGCACAGCCTCCCATAGCTGTGTGGATCCACGTTGTGTCTTGTCGATTACGGCGAACTTGGGCTGGAGAAGTTCAAAGTGACTTTGTCTCTCGCGAAATATGGCCTTGTTGGTCGTAGCTGAGATCGACTCCTTTGAGTTTGTGGGTAGACCCAACTGTTCTGATATCTGTGCAGCCAGACGCACAGAGACGTCGTCTACTCCTACGACGGCGTCAAAGTTCAGTTGCTCGAGTTGATCCAACATTCCTGGGTCTGAGCACAACTCTGGGATGTGAATTACTTTGTCCAAAGGTAGTATTGAAGGTGTATCGGCATCGGTAAGTAGAGTTATATCCAGGTTCAACCGCTGGGATGCGAGAACATACTCGCTACTGCGGTAGCTACTTGATGGAAGCACTAGTAAAACCTTTGTCATTGCAACTATCATGCTAGGTGATAAAGTGTTTTCGCACGCGGAAGGAAGCTGCAAGGTATGGACAAGTCCTTTAGTGTAACGGAGAAGGCTCAAAGTGTTGTAGATGAAGCTCGATCTGGAGAAAGCGATCCAGAGTCGCTGGCGCTTTGGGTAGAGGTGGTTGGTGTTAGTGGGGATAGTTATACCTATGACGTCTACTTTCAAGAGACGAAACACGCAGGCTTTGACGATTTGGTCATAAGAGACGGAGATACGCCCGTCGTAATTCCAAATCGATCCATAGAGAGTTTGAGCGGAGCGCAACTTGACTTGGACGACGAGGGTGGGCTTATTATCGTCAATCCTAACTCTCCTGCCACAACCCCCAAAGTTGATCTGAACTTTGGACCCGAGGCACTTACGAATGATCTTGCCCTGAGGGTAACCGCTGTGTTAGCAGATGAGATCAATCCATCGATCGCTGCTCATGGAGGTCGCGCTGATCTAATCGGAGTAGTGGAAAATACTGCATATGTTGTCATGGGTGGCGGATGCCAAGGGTGTGGGCTAGCGGCAGTTACGCTCTCTCAGGGAATAACGGTAGCGATCAAAGAGGCGGTTCCTGAGATCGAAGAGGTAGTAGATGTGACCGACCATGCATCTGGCGCCAACCCGTTTTATCAAGAGGCAAAGAAGTAGTCCTTCAAGACGTTATTGAGAAATTTGAATCTTCCCAAGAGACCCCCAACTTGTTGGGGGTCTCTTGTCGTCTAACTCTTAATCCTTTTGAGCTTTGGTAAGCTCGATTTCAAGATGAATGGTAACTTCATCACCAACAACTGCTCCGCCGGTTTCTAACATGGCGTTCCATGTAAGGCCGAATTCTTTTCGAGAGATCTTCGTTGTAGCAGTTAAACCGCTGCGGATTCCGCCGTATGGATCTGGACCTGCTCCGTTGAACTCAACATCGAGTGTTATGTTCTTCGTGGTATTTTTTATGGTTAGATCCCCTTTGACGGCGTAGTTGTCGCCGCTTTTAGTAATCTCTGTTGAGGTAAAGGTGGCTGTGGGGTAGTTCTCGATGTCAAAGAAGTCGGCTGACTTTAAGTGTGCATCTCGATTTTGATCTCGCGTGTCAATTGAAGAGATGTCAATACTGGCGTCTACATGCGACTTTGTAATGTCCTCGTTTACATTTACGTCTCCACTGAATGTGTTGAATCGACCTCGAACCTTTGATACCATCATGTGGCGCACGGAGAACTCAACGTTTGAGTGAACAGGATCGATGGTCCATTTACCTACTTGTAGCCCTAGTTGCGTAGCGTTCGTCACTATTCCTCCTAATCATTTTTACTTAACATATAGTTCAATTTTAAACTAACTAGTATTTAAGTGAGTTCATTCCCGTTCAAGCTATATCCAGCGAACATTTCTGATCTTACTCGGATAACGCAGCGATCTCTTAAACCAACGGGAGCGTAATCCCCTTCTATAAGGGAGGGATCAAGCGACCTCATTCTTTTTAGGTCTCCCTGATTTACGTCTAGGAAGTCTCTGGTTTTCTATGTATTTCTTCACTATCTCTAGTGGTGCTTCACCACAAGATATAACAGCATATGAGGGTGACCAGAAGTGGTTCCCCCACAAAGCATCTTGGACTTCCGGCCAGTTCTTCGCCCTTACTCTCATAGCTGAGAGCGTCTTCATGGACATCACCAGTCTCGACAGGGCAACTTTAGGTGGGTAGGTGATCAACAGGTGAGCATGATCACCGTCTGTCTCAAATGCATCAAGGGTGGAATCAAAACGAGTACACACCTCTAAAGTCGCAGATCTGATCTCGCCACTTACTCTGTCTGTCATTACATTGCGTCGATATTTAGGCACCAGCACAATGTGTGCATGTAATTGATATACCACATGCCTTCCGTTACGCCAATCATCGATCATACAGCGCAATATAGTACATAGCAATTAATGCTATTGTAGGATCGATATGGTTGCCAAGTCTGGATCGGACAGTGAAAACACAACATACAGAACAGCCATTATTCCCGTTACCTTATCCGGTGCCAGCTATCGCCTAGCTCACGACTCATGCCATAGTGCAGCCCTGTTATGGAACCAAGGCGTCGATTGGGTTCATGCCCAGTGGAAGGCTGAGCGCTCTCCGAGCAAGTACGATATACAGTCGTTTCTCAACTCGTTACCTTTGCAAGATCGTCCATTACACACCCATACCACCGAAATCATCGCACACGACCTAGATGAGGCTATAGCTACATCTCGCACCAATCACAAAAATGGGATGAAGGTGCGAGCACCTTGGGTCAAGAAGAACTACCGCCCTCTATCGTTCTCAAAGGGGTACGGCTGGCGTATATCCAAGAATCAACTCCACCTATCGCTAGGGAGAGGCCGTCCACGTATCGACTTAGCTGTTCCAACTGTTTTAGACTCTACAACCAACAAGAAAGTTGACCCAGATCTATGGGGTGAGATGCAACTGTGCTGGGACCAAGATCACAGACGGTTCAGCCTGCATATTCCTTACCAGACGGTGCGTGAAAGCTCTCATGGAAACGCCATCACCGCTATCGACGAGGGAATCATCAACTCTATGGCTCTAGCCACTTGGGTAGACGACAAGACTGTAGACGTTACTATTGTCAACGGACGCGAAGCCCGAGCGATCAAACGCCAGAGAAACAAGGCTGTTTGTCAACTCCAGCGTAAGATCAGTCGGTGTAAGAATGGATCCCGCAAACACCGGCGCTTAGTCATGGCGAAGAAGAAGGTCCAGGGCAAAGCGAAATTGATGCTTCGAGACTTCGACCACCAGGTTTCGCGCAAGGCGGCCAACCATGTGCTGGCTCATAAGACGGATAGATTAGTGCCTGGCGATGTGCGAGGTATAGAAAAGCACACCAAAGCCAAAGGGCGCATAAGTCGCCACGGTCGCCAGCAACTGTCCCAGTGGTCGAGAGGTCGCCAGGAACGCTATCTCAGCGAGAAAACTGGATTGGACCTGGACTTGCTGAACGAATCGGGCTCCACCAAGACCTGTCCCGCGTGCTTAACACGCAATCGACCGTCAGGTCGACACTACCGATGCAAGAACCCCATTTGTGGATTTACTTGCCATCGAGACGCCGTAGGAGCAATAAACATTCTCCAAAAGGCGATATATGGGGAATACGTACCCATAAGACCGGATACCAAAGTCCGAGTCACGTATCTCCGGGCTGTCGAACGTTGGTCACCCGATCAACGCAAGGCACACCACTTGGTGCAGTGCCGTAAGGCCAGAGCCCTGAGTAGTGCCCAGAACCGGGCCTTGTCTGAGGCATCTCAGATTAGTAAGCCGAAGCTAGCAAACTCATCTACCAGTACCGATTCATCGGTACTAGACTAGTCGGTCGCGGTGGCGTGATGGGAGTGATGCTAGGTAACCCCAACCAAAACGGCGGAGCCAGAAGCCCCGTCCGTAAAGGCGGGAGGTTCACGAAATGTTCCTCGTTTCTCCAACACCAAAAGACTTGCAACTTGAACCTTGTACTTTGTTTTCGCCGGCGCCACTACCAACAAAACAAGTCATACAGGCAGCCCCTCTGCGTTCAAGGCTTCCGAAGCCATCAGTAACAGCGAAGCAAATGAGTCTCATGTCCTTGAAGTTGATCACTTGGTAGGATCAAACTGGTAGTTTGGTACGTAAGCATTCGACCATTACGAGGTAGTGAAACCGTGAGTAGTACTTCTCCCCTCATCGTTGTCATTGACAACTATGACTCGTTCGTCTACAACCTCGTTCAGTACCTGGGCATACAAGGAGCTCAGCCTGTCGTAGTAAGGAACGACCAGATCACGCTCTCTTCACTTGAAAACCTCAATCCCGATGGAATACTGATCTCTCCAGGACCTGGGCATCCCAGTCAACTCTCACTTTCAAACGAAGTCCTTACCACTATCTCCAAGTACATACCGACCTTTGGCGTCTGTCTAGGTCTTCAGTGCTTAGGGTACGCCTATGGAGCCCATATAGTCAGAGCGCCTGCCGTCATGCACGGAAAGACATCATCAATCAGTCACAACGGTACTGGGCTTTTTGAAAACGTTTCAGACCCACTTATAGCGACTCGATACCACTCCTTGATTGTGGATGAGGACACCCTCACAGAGCAACTTGAGATAACAGCCCGAAGTGATGACGGTCTTATCATGGGACTCAAACATCGGCTATATCCCATCGAAACGGTTCAGTTCCACCCTGAATCTGTTCTTACCAAAGAGGGAGATCAGATCGTAAGGAACTTTATTAACGCAACTCGAAAAGCAAGAGTAGTCTGAACGTTCCTTTACTCAACATTCACCCGATATCTTCGAGTAATTACCCACCGCCCCTTAGCCGCTGCCAACAGGTGTTGGATTGGCGGGGGTACTAGTGGTGGTAGTACCACCACTAGTACTACTTGTGGTGGTACTAGTGGTGGTAGTGGTGGGTGGTACACCATTAGAGACAACCAGGTTTACCGCCGCATTCGGCGCCACAGCTGTTCCAGATGCAGGCGACTGCTGCAATACGGTATTTGCCGGCTGACTAGAGTCCTGATTTGTAACTGTTCCAACTGTCAGGTGATCCGCCGCCAAGGTATTAGCAGCCTGAGAGACAGTATCGCCGATCAAAGAAGGTACCTTCACTTGCGACGGTCCATTTGAAACAGTAAGAACTACAGTTGAGCCCTTCGTCACTGAATTTCCACTTGCTGGAGTCTGGGCTATCACCGTTCCAGCTGAGGCAGACGAGTTGTTAACATAGTTAGTCGTCACATTAAATCCCTGACCAAAAAGAGTGTTCTCGGCGGTAGTAACGTTTTGATTAATTACACTAGGTACCTTCACTTTTCCTGGACCACTAGAAACTGTCAAGACGATCGTAGAGCCCTTTTTCACCTTTACACCTGCGGACGGGAGCTGACCAATAACAAGGCCTGCCGTCGATGCATTTGTCTGGTATACGAGTCTGCTTTTAAAACCTACAGCTTTTGCCTGGCTCTGTGCCCTTTGGTATGTAAGTCCAACTACTGCGGGAACATCTGCTGTAGCAGGAGGCGGTGGCTTCGCTGGAGCAAAATAGCCCAATTGTGAGGCTGCAAATAAACCGCCAAGACCAAGAAGCAGAACGATAAAGATGACCAGCGCAATAATCGCACCCTTTTTGGACTTTCGTTCCTCTTCTTGTTCGGTCGCTAAGTTGGAGTCCTCGCCAAGTGTGGTAATTGGAATCGCGACGGTAGGATCAGCTATGGTAGAGTTAATAATCCTAGTCGATTGCCCAATGTGAGACTCCCCGCCCAAGATGCCACTAACCGCATGTCCTTGCATGAAGTTGTTTAGATCGTTTCGCAGGTCATGTGCCGTCTCATAACGATTCTTGGGGCTCTTCTCCAAACACCGCATAATTACAGTCTCCAAGTCCGCAGGTACCGATGGATTTAACACAGACGGAGGCATGACTGCTTCTTTTACGTGTTTATATGCAATGGATAAAGGCGAGTCACCAGAAAACGGTACTTTTCCTGTAGCTAGTTCATACATAACCACGCCTAAGGAGTAGATATCACTTGTACCATCTAGCTGACCTCCTTGGGCCTGTTCCGGAGAGATATAAGAAGCAGTACCCAGCACAGATCCAGTCTGCGTCAAGTCGCCGTCAGCCGTAATAGCACGGGCAATTCCGAAGTCAGCGACCTTGACGTCCCCCTCTGGAGTTATAAGAACGTTCGAAGGTTTTATATCGCGATGAATCACTCCATGTTTGTGGGCAAAACTCAGAGCCGCTGCCACATCCACCCCAATAGATGCGACCCTCTTCGGAGCTATTGGAGCCTCCTCACGAATCAGTTTGGCTAACGTTCTTCCACTTACAAGCTCCATAACGATAAAGTAAGTTCCTTTATCTTTGCCCCAGTCAAAGACGGAGACGATGTTTGGATGCGAAAGATTTGCGGCCGCCTGAGCTTCTCGTCGAAAGCGCTCAACAAACGCTTCATTCGTGGAAAGTTCAGGGAAAAGAACCTTTAATGCCACGGGTCGGTCTAACAAGGTATCCCGGGCTTCATATACGTCTGCCATTCCACCACGAGCAATCTTAGTTATGGGCTCATAGCGCGATCCATAGGATCTCTCACTCGCTTGATTCATCTAAATAAACTCCTACCCTACTCCTAATGCTGCTGCAAGCATCGCTTTGACTACTGGACCCGCGTATTGAGCTCCAGTTGGATTCGCACTTAGACCTGGTTGCTGTGGAACAACTACCGCCACGGCAATTTGAGGGTTCTGAGCCGGAGCAAAAGCCACCATCCAGTTGTCGTCTTGCCCAGTCGCCGTCGACCCCGATGACAGATTCGTTTGAGCGGTACCTGTTTTCGCCGCTATCTTCACTCCGGGAAGAGCGATTCCTTGAGCTGTTCCTCCATTTACAACCCCCTCCATAAGAGTTGTAACGTTAGCCGCTGTCTGAGGCGAGGTTGCTATTTTCCATGCATGCGGTGCATATTGTTTTATGACTTGGTTTTGGTTATTTACAATCTCCGACATAAGATGAGGGGCTTCGATAACCCCATGGTTTGCTATGGCAGAGACAACAAGTGCCATTTGAAGCGGTGTAGCACTGTCATTACCTTGGCCTATCGCGGAGTAGGCCAACTGCGGTAAATTTTGGTTAAAGAACGAAGCTTTCGGAAACGTCGAGGCCGCAGCCCCTGAGATATCCAACGGTGGTACTGAATTGAATCCAAACGCATTTGCCTCCTGAGAGAGATTGTTTGCGCCAAGTTCAAGGCCGATATTAGCAAATCCTGTATCACACGACACTTGCAGAAGTACTGGCAAGGTTCCACCACAGGCTTCATATGCGTAGTTATGCAAAGTCAACGTCGTTTGTGGAAGTTTTGTAACACTCTCCACTGGGAACTTTTGAGTAGCAATCGCCGGATCATGATCGTATATAGCGGACGATGTAACAACCTTAAAAGTGGATCCAGGAGGGAAGGATCTCGCAATCGCCATGTTCAAAAGTGGCGGATACGTCCCTTGATTATCCTTCTTCCAAGCAGCACTCTCTACAGCGCCATTTGGAGAACTGAGCGCATTTGGATTAAAAGAAGGGGAAGAATACATAGCCAATATACTTCCCGTCGATGGTTGAATTGCCACAACAGCACCAGCCATAGATCCAAGAGCTGTAGCAGCAGTACTTTGGAGCTTTGAGTTGATGGTCGTAACTACCGAGTCAGTCCGGTACTTCGTGCTAAACAAAGAAGAAAGGCTATTTGGCGGAGCAAGCCTGCCTTGGAGATACGAGTTATAAGCTGACTCGATTCCAGACTTGCCATAAATTATGGAGTCGTAACCAGTAATATCACTATAAAGCGAGCCGTATGGATACTCTCGTTGGTAGTGATAGACATCATTAGCAGGAACCGAATCAGCTATCACCTTTCCATCGGCAGTCAATATTGCGCCACGAGGTAATGAGAACGCCTTAGTAGTAGAGTTATTGTTTCCACTTGCGTTTGAAAGACTTTGAGCCTGTAGTACTTGGATATTGTTCAGCTGCAAGAATAACAAAGAAAACGCCACTATAAAAAATACAGCTAGTACTAAAATTCGCCTCTGCATTATCCAGCACCCGGTCCCGTGGTTGACGTGGTCGATGTGGTTGACGTGGTCGATGTGGTTGACGTGGTTGACGTGGTTGACAACCCAAGGGGATGTTTTGCTATGAAGCTCTGCTGTTTTACTCTTGCCTGAAGATTGCGAACGTAACTTTCGGCTGCAGCCAAAGATGGTTCTGGCACTTTACTCTTGATAGCTTCAGCTTCAACTGAGTTCAAAGAGTTCATGTGCAGTGACGAAACCCTGACCACTGAAGGTGAGTACCAGAGCAGACCACCGGGATGACCATGGAATATAACTACTACGCCACCTGAATCACCTACATAGTACGAATGATTCTCATAAAGTTGCACAGAGTATAGAACTCCTCCTATCAAGAGAAGAAGCAAGAGCACAAATACCGCAACACGAGTTGTGAATATCCGACCACCTCTAACAATTGACTGTTTGTCGATAGGTCTAGGTATTGAAAGGAGTTCCGGTCCACCTCGGACAATGGGTCTCACTTGATCATCTTGAGGAGGTACTACCAAAGAGACCGCATCCACCTCTTGCTCAACAGAATCTAGTTCAACAACCTCCACTAAGATCACGGAGATATTGTCAGTTCCTCCGGAAAGATTGGCGCTTTCAACCAACTGATCTGCCTTTTGCTGAAGTGGAACGTTGGCCGAAAGGATCTTTTCAATCTCGCCATCTGTAACGTGATTTATCAGACCGTCTGAGCATAAAAGAAGAATGTCTCCGTTTACGGGAACGACCTTGAAGATATCGGAGTCCACTACAGATTCAACCCCTAGAGCTTTCGTAAGCACATGGCGCTGGCTATGATGAGCAGCTTGTTCTTCTGTTATAGATCCACTTCTAAGAAGTTCACCTACGTAGGTGTGGTCTTTCGTGATTTGCTGCAGTTCGCCTCTGTGAAGAAGATAAGCTCGTGAATCTCCAACATTTTGTACTAAGAACAGCTCTCGATGCGATTCGACTGTAACCAATGCCGCCGTAAGAGTCGTTCCCATTCCTCTGAGGTTTTCAGAGCGTGAAGCTTTAGACATTATTCTTCGATTCGCCTCAGAAAACGAGTCTTTAAAGGCCTCTGCCAATCCATTGGTCAAAGGAAGTTCACTTATCGTCTCAACTGCTAGTTTTGAGGCTACCTCACCTCCAGCATGACCCCCCATACCGTCGGCAACCGCAAACAAAGTACCGTCGGCAAAGATCGCGTCTTGATTAACACGCCTTACTCTTCCAGTATCGGTTGCAGATGCCCACTGAAGTCTCAAACTTGAATCACCTCGAAAACACTCTTACCGATTTTAATAAGATCCCCTTTTGCAAGCTGGGTTGACGTCTTAACTCTTAGCGAGTTAACGATAGTCCCGTTTGTAGAGTCAAGATCCTCTATCCAAAGTCCGTCAGAGCGAACTTGCAGCTTTGCATGCTTGGATGAAACAAAACTGTCTTCCGGGAGAGATAAGTCACACTCGTCAGAACGGCCCAACAACATATCATTTTTTACCCTAAATTCCCTGCCTCTGAAAGGGCCCTCTAGGGCAAGGAGTCGAAACTCCTCTAAATTTGATTGGCTTGAACCAAAAACCCCAACGGATACGCCTTCTCTAATGTTTACCGGCGTAGCCATTTTGGAAACTGAGACGTTGTCGTTATTAGAAGTCTTGGTGACTTTTTTAGCACTCTCTGAACTCTTTACTTCAACCCAAATCGCTCTTAGAACGCGAAGAAAAAACAGCCAAACTATCGCAATAAATACGTATTTGAAAAGCTCAAGAAGAGGAACCGGCACGTCTTGTTACTACTCCAATAGATAGACAAGCCTGGTACCACCGACCAAGATCTCATCTCCGCTCACTAGAGGCACCTCTGAAGTTATCCTTTGCTGATTTACATAAGTTCCGTTTGTTGAACCAAGATCCTTAACATAAGCAATGCCGTCCGCTAACTCAATCTGACAATGCCTTCTCGACACTCGGGGATCTTCTACCACAAGCGAACAAACTGGAAGCCGTCCGATAACAAACACTCCTGGGTTCAGTTCAATTCTTCTCCCGTCGGGCAGCGCAAGGACGAAACGATCTCCATAACCTTCTTCCTCCAAAAAATTGCTCTCTACAAAAAAAGACCCTGCCCTCTGATTGAAATCCTCAATGAAGTCTATCTGAATGGACCCAACAAACTTGTACGCATGCTCGTCAGCAGTATCGACCAGTAGCGCTTTCAACTCTCCCAAAATAGCTTTCGCTATTGGTTCTAACTCCTCAAAATCATATTTGGAGAGATAGACCTTATATATATTCGGCACAATCTCAGAAGTTAGTCCCACTTTACGATTCCGTTCGAGTTCGCGTACGATCCTCCGGCCTAATTCAATAGGCTCTACCGATCTTTTCGACGCTTTAGCGAACACTGATTCGACCGCACCTTGAAGTCGACGTTCAAATTTATCTAGTCCCACTGGTTAGACTCTACCCACCTCTTACCTAAACAAGGGTTAATTTGATTCTATGAGTACTGTATATGCCGATAAAGCTGCAAAAGGCTTTATCATTCTAGATGTCACAATCTTATGGGCGAGTGGCGGAATAGGCAGACGCGCAGGATTCAGGTTCCTGTGTCCGTAAGGACGTGGGGGTTCAAGTCCCCCTTCGCCCACCAGATCCAAGTATCGCATAAGATGTGCCCTCTGTATGTCTACGGCGTCAAGCCCTTTTATAACCTCAGTCAGTAAATCAACAAAGCTCAACGACACTCTGGCGGAGAGGGAGGGATTTGAACCCTCGGACCCGTTACCGAGTCAACTCATTAGCAGTGAGTCCCATTCGGCCGCTCTGGCACCTCTCCAAA
>JAJYGA010000142.1 GCA_021785255.1 Actinomycetes bacterium | reverse complement strand
TATGCTTGAGCAGCTCTAGCTGCCAATCGGCACAGAGAAATGGCACCGACTTAGCTCGCCCGTTGGTCGTCCAGATACTTAGTGTCTTGTTCTCAAGATTCCAGGACATATTTCTGGAGTCAAAGGGCTGGGCTGAACTCCATGAGAACTGTCTCTTGTGTGTGCGCCGGAACTTTCTATCGCCGGAGTTGTAGGCATCTGCTACCTTCGCTATTGTTCTCACCGTGGTTTGAGCACCAAGGCCAAACTCCTCTTTTGCCTTTGTATAAGTTAGGCGATGGATGCCAAACTTAGAAAACTCTCTGTTATCCCATGCGACGGTAGATATGTAGTTAGCCAGAGTTACAAGCTCGTAGGGTCGCACCCAAATCGTCTGTTACCTTGCGATCTGATTGGATCTTGATAGGTACGACGATCTTGCTCACGACTACTATTATACTTGGTCTACATGACAGTCAGCACGCTTCCTAAAGAGTTCCGTAGAGGTAGGAGCGTAGTCTGTTCGCTTCAGGCTCACTTGGTCTTTGTTACTAAATATAGAAGAGGTGTATTCAACGACGATCTGCTTAATGTCTGTAAAGCAGCAATGGAACAAGTTTGTGTTGACTTTGGCGTTCGTCTAATCGAGTTCAACGGAGAGGACGATCATGTGCATCTCCTGGTTGAGTATCCACCAACCCTACAGCTATCTCGTCTTGTTAATTCTCTCAAGGGCGTGTCGGCAAGGATGCTACGCAAACAGAGGTCATCACAAGTAAGGAAGTACTTATGGGGAACACACTTCTGGTCACCGTCGTATTTTGTCGGATCGGCAGGAGGCGCAAGCCTGGATGTATTACAGACATACATAGAGAACCAAAGGAGACCGAGCTAATATACGCCTATCCCTCCCCGCCCTGAAGACGGGGCTTCCCGGCGCGTTGGATGAAGTGCATGTCGAACGGGAACCCAAACTGAGACTTATCCACCTCAAGAATTTTCTTGTCGTCAAATAGGTACTTGGCAACAGCAGCGATATAACCCTATGTTTGTATTCCTACATCCCCGCTTCGACATAGGAATGAATAGCGCTGCTTCGCCTATCATCTGATTAGGCCAACAGACAGTACCACAGGGCGCAGTTCAAAATATTTATCAGTCTTTAGGATATGTGCTGCTCGTGAGGGTCTGTGCAGATAAATGTAAGCGCAGTTCTATACGCCGAGAAAGTCCAAGAAGATCTATCTGTCACACAAATAGCTGATTCTGCAACTACTTGATACCTTGGAGGACCGTGGATTCCAAGGAAATGCCAACCCGCATCAGATACTTCCTGATCTACGCAGGGTCTACGTTAGGTTACTTCACGCGCTTTCACGAAATATGGAAACTCCATCACGATGAGATCATCCAGACGAAGAGTTTCCTTGACCGCAAAACTAGCGTATGCGCTCTCACTATTTCAGCTTAAAGGTTTTCTGTTCCAAATATGAGAGTTCCAATCCAACTGTGCCACATCTAAAGTTGTTTACTATGAAAAACAGCAAAAGCATCACCTGGATTACTCCTTGCTTCTTTGTCACCAGGTATTGAGATTTATGTCATAAGAAGGTTTATGAACATGTTACAATAAGTACAATAAATCCGCGTGTTTTAAGTTGTTAGCAATGGTAATTATTCCCAGGTAGGCCGACAAGTCGACGGCATATACACCTCCTGGGCATCTGTAGTACCAGTTGGATGAAGTAGAAGTTAATCATAGGCAATGGAAATGGCGGCATGGCGAACACTACGGTTTACAAAGTTCAAGCTTCGACTTTGAGTTAGTCAATCGCATCTATCGCTTGCCAAAGTAGAAGGGACTTGACGCTTAATGGCCGCACACTCCAGTGAATCAACCAATGCAGAAGAAGCTGACGAACGTACTGACGGACTTTCTGCGAGTTTCCCACGTTTCAAGGGCATTGACAAACCTACTCCGCTTTTTGCCCAAGTCGCCTCACAGCTAATCCGCGCAATTCAGATTGGAGAATTTCCCGTCGGATCCAGATTACCAGGAGAGCAGGAACTTGCCAAGGCGTTCAAGGTAAGCAGGGCGTCCATAAGAGAAGCCCTCAGCTGTTTGCAGTTCGAGGGTTATCTAGAGCCGAGGCAAGGATCTGGAACTATCGTCATCTCTTCCGTCGAACGTGGATCACGTTCTCTCATATCAACTGAGGGCATCCGCACCTACGATCCCCTGGATGTCATGGAGGCCAGACTCGAATTAGAACCCTTCGTAATTGCACTAGCAGCGGAAGATCCTTTAGCATCAGAGTTAAGAAACGTCAAGAGAATTCTCGAAGGCATGGAGTTAGCGCTTTCTGAACCTGAGATGCGCGCCCACTCAGACTTGGTATTTCACACCACGTTAATCCGCGTGTGCAGGAACAAAGCTCTAGTTGATGCTGCAGAACGACTGTTGAATCTTGGAGAAGACGCTGTATTCAGATCAGCCCGCGATCGAGCTTGGATTAACGCGCCACTTCTAAAACAATGGTACATTCATCACGAAACCATGGCTCACGCCATCTCAGATCGCAATCCCGATCAAGCCAAAGACGCTTGTACAGCACACCTCATATCTGTGTTGAAAAATATGAACTCATCGAGCAATTTACCCAACTCCTCAAAGGCTAGAATCGCCACATTAATAAGAAAATCTGATAGCACATATACCGACTAACACAACGTCTGGGCACTTTTAATATAACAATAGTTTTTCGCACAATTGAGTCGAACGTGGATCATAAATTAGAGACGATGACTCCCGAAATGCACCTAGGCACGTATTTCAATACGTCAGAAATCTAAAGTTGCCAATGCCTTCATCCTCAAGAAACAGCTACCAAAATAGCAGGGGGATTGCGTGCGTAATATATTATTCACAGCACATATCAATCCCCACGAATTCACGCTCCATCTCCGACGAGAATCACCAACGGTTCCTCCTCAGCATCACATCCTCTTATGCCAAAGTTCATCGCAAATCTCTCATGGGTCTCCCACAACTTGAACTGATCCGCAAAATGACCTGACGTTGGATCTCCAGAAGCACCACCAGGTATGACCCAGCTGTAGTCATTGCCTGCCAGATCGACAACTTGGCGATACACCGACAGATTCGTGACAACGAACGGTTCATTTTGTCTCCAGCCATAGCTTGCCGCCTGGATCGTATCTGAGTCACCTCCCATCTGCACGGTAGGTGGATTTATGTCCATCCCTTGATCCCTGGCCATGGAAGCAAGGGGGTGGTTTGGAACAACGTAGTGATGGTCTCCCCACCTCCAATGGGAGGGATCCGGCCCCGACATCATCTCGGCCGATATCCATGCATTTTCAAGAGCAACGGGGACAACTGCCCTCACTCGTTCAACGCTCGCCGCCAACTTCTCCGAATCGTAGTCATTAGGCCTCGGTCCTCCAAGAATGTCCCAAGTATCATTGGCCAACCATCTCCGTATCATGACCGCGGTCGGCGCAAGTTTCCCTGAGATTGCCCATTCCCACGTTTCATCCCCCAACAAGGGACGGTAGATGCACTCTGCAAGAGAGCGTCTAAAGCATCCATACAGCAAGGCTGATCCCGAATCCGGACTGAGTACGCCATTCCACTGCGCTAGAAATGCCCTACTTTTTTCCCCAATAACAGACTCCAGAGGCTCCATATCAGATAGATACTTGCACCAAGCAACTGCCGCCCATGATGTAACATCGCGCTGCAACTTTGAAAGATCTTCCTTTGTAAACAACTTCGAGCTTGCGAGTTGTTCTCGAAGTCTCTCAGCTCGAAACGGATCTGCGAAGCTCATGGAGATATATGGGTCTTCGCCACTTAAAATAGCGTTATTTGCAGTCATGATGAACCCTGACTCGGGGTTCACTGCTCTAGGCATCGCATCAAAGGGAACTATTCCCCTCCAGGGCGACTCATAACTCCACCCATTTACCGGCACCTGCCTACCAGATGCGGAGGTCCTGACAGGCAGAGCACCTCTCAACAGATACGCTATCGATCCATTTTTGTCAACAGATACCAAATTATTTACCGGGTCCACCCATCCGATCTGTGAAGCGTTCAGTTCATCTACCGTAGAACTACCAAGCATGGATACAAGAACTTCGAAAGTAGAAGAGTTATTATGAAAGCCAGTCCATCTCAGCGAAAGCGCAGTACCTTTTAGAGGATCGCCGTGAACTATCGGACCGTTTTCAGTCTGCCATAACTCTACATCAACCGGTGCGCTATCACGCAGATATATGGTCTCAATCCTCCTTCTCGCACGCCTGAGACCGCCCGCACTACGATAGAGTTCGGGATCACTTTGATCAAACACCTCGATGAACAGGTCCTGAGTATCCGCTCCTGCGTGAGTGATGGCCCACGCTACATCCTTGTTACGTCCAAAATGTGGGAACCCGGGTAATCCCGGGAACGTAGCTCCTGCAACCTCAAAGTTGGGGCACTTTAGATGAGCTTGCCAGTACACGTTGGGAACATCTAGCGCCCTGTGGGAGTCATTGCACAGCAACGAACCACCGTCGACAATCAAGGATCCGCAAACAGCCCAAGCATTGGATCCAGCTTCAACTTCAGAGAAAAAACCAAGATGTTTTTCAACCTCGGCAAGATCGCTTTCCACAGTACCTACAAGTTCGTCGAGTCTTGCTAAAGGGGGTAGAGTCAATGGAGAACCCAAAGGGGGTCTGTCTTCTAACTGCTCGTAGATCTCTCGTCCAACCTTCGAGTACAGAATCGCTCGAGCCAACTTGTGCTGCCAAAGACCCATCAATACGTGTCGCACCTTGAAAATGGCTATAGATTGCCACGGCTCCCATTGTTCGTAAACAGTTCCAAGTATACGTTCCTCGCTACTTTGTTCCCTGTTCGCCAGCGATCCATTGACACCACGGGTATACGCCTCAAATATTGCTTTTGTTCCTTCCGACAGAAGCTCATAGTCTCTTTTGGACGAAGCTGTTAGGTCCAAACGCCGAGCTAACATGTCCGCGCGCAGGACGTCCTTGCCCAGAATCTCCCCAAGTCGTCCCGATGCTCGACGCCGGTCATAGTCCATTTGAAACATGCGATCTGAGGCAGCGGCAAAACCCAGGCCCAACCAAGCATCTAGCTCTGAATCTGCCTCAATATGGGGTACCCCATATTGATCCCTGGAAATACATACAAAATCTTCCACCCCGGCAATCACAACTTCACTGGAATTTGATCTTTGCGCATGAACTGTCATATCGGTACTATCAATCCTGACTCTCAGCCTTGGCGCTTCTTCTTTCCACCGCTTTAGAAAGAACATCCACACTCACAGGCGCAAAATGACAAGCAACCATGTGGTTTTCGCCCAAATCTCTAAATTCAGGCGTCTGCTCGAAACAACGGGACTCGGCGATCGGACAGCGGCTGTTAAATACACAACCAGAGAATCCGTCTAATACCGCAGGAGGATCACCGTAAAGATGAAGCCGTCGTTTTTCGACTAGTTTCTTCGTTCCAACGGCAGGAGCCGAAGCCAAAAGAGCTTGCGTATAGGGGTGTGAAGCGTCGGAAAACACGTCGTCCCTAGTCCCAAGCTCCACCAACCTGCCCAAGTACATGACTCCCACTACGTCGGATAGATACCGAACAACTGATAGATCGTGGGAGATGAACAGATAGGTCAGATTAAACTCACGCTGGAGTTTCTTGAACAAATTAATTATTTGCGCCTGAACCGAAACGTCCAGCGCCGATAGTGGTTCGTCCGCCACGACGAATCTCGGCCTCAACGCTACTGCTCTTGCTATCACAAGTCGCTGACGTTGTCCACCAGAAAACTGGTGAGGAAATCTGTCAATAGCGTCTTTGGGTAGATCGACCAACTCCAAGAGATCTTGAACCAAGCTATGCAGTTCCCTTTTATCTGCAGTTTTATGGATTATGAAAGGTTCGCCTAGGATGTCTCTAACTCGCATTCGTCCATTCAGAGCAGAGTACGGATCCTGTGAAACCGGCTGCATCTCTCGCCGCAGATCTCTTAGTTCCTTTTTGGAGAGCAGAGCCAAATCATTGCCTGCAACCATCACCCGTCCCCAAGACGGAGTTTCCAACCCCAAAGTGAGCTTACCAATAGTAGACTTGCCCGACCCTGTCTCTCCGACCAAACCAAACGTTCGACCTGCCGAGATCGTAAACGACACATCCGATACGGCACGCAACACTCTGTTCTTGCTTCTGAAACCACCAAGACTGTAGTTTTTACACAAGTTTTCGACTTTGACCAAGTCTTCGGGCTTCTTCCCTTCGATGACCTCTACTCGCCCTGTTCTAGCTGCAAGATGTTGTCGTCCACTGTTCGTCGGTAAATCTCCCAAGGAGGAGCCTCCTGCACCTTCTGCTTCGTTCAACTCGATTCGACCCCCTTTCCGAACAAGCGCATACGCGGCAACTCAACAGGAGACCAACAAGCAACTATGTGATTGGTACCTACCGAAGCTGCGGGAGGCCTATCCGATCTGCAGACATCTATCGCGTTTTCACATCGTGGCTCAAAAGGACAGCCAGATGGAACTTCTCCAATAGAAGGCACTCTGCCTGATATCGTCGGTAGTTCATCGCTGGATTCTTCGAAGTTGGAACCAAACACACTACCCAACAGTCCTACTGAATAAGGGTGTCGTGCATTTTCGAACAACTCAGCCACAGGTGCACTTTCAACCACTTGGCCTGCATACATAACTACCACTCGATCGGCAACTTCTGATACCACTCCCATGTCATGGGTGACCAGCACAACCGAAGTTCCCAGTCTGGTACGAATATCTTCCAAGAGATCAAGGATCTGTGCTTGCACTGTAACATCTAAAGCGGTCGTAGGTTCGTCGGCTATAAGCAATTTCGGTTCAGCTGCTAAAGCCATAGCTATCATGACACGCTGTCTCATTCCTCCTGACAGTTGATGTGGGAACTGTCGATATCGCAGCTTAGGATCTGGAAGTCCCACCTGCCTAAATAGTTCCAGCACTCGCGCCTTCCTGCTTTTACGATTCCCAATCGCATGAATAACAAGCACCTCTTTTACTTGGCGTCCCACCCTCATGAGAGGATTCAGTGCCACCATCGGTTCTTGAAATATCATGCCGATCCGACTTCCCCTGATCTTGCGCATTTGAGTCGAAGATAAAGACGATATTCTTTCACCGTCAAGGGTTATCGTTCCTCCCGTAATGCGTACGTTGTCGCCCAATAGGCCTATGATCGCCAATGCGGTCAGGCTTTTACCACATCCACTCTCACCAACGACCCCTACAATTTCCCCTTTGCCGACGTTAAAAGACACATTGGAAAGTACACCTATTTCCCTACCCGCAACGTTGACACCCACGCTCAACTCATCTACGTCAAGCAACAGATCATTGGTCGCTTTAAACATCGTGCTAGCTTCGAGAGGTTGCATATCTATGGACTTCCAAGACGAATATCGTGGAACGGGCCTTCTGGGAAACGTTGCCTGTGATAATGCGCGAGCTCGTCAGACGTAGTCCACCAAATCTCCGGATCATCTCGGTAATCTTTTAACAGTCCTTCTAGAGCTACCAGACGACCGCTTCTCCCAGAGAGCCAAGGGTGCATGGTAAGCATGAACAACGATTGATATCTTTTAGCGCCTTCTAACTCCAGCCTCCATGATCCAACCACATCTTCTGCCCTTACCGGAGGCCACATAGATCCAGGCACATAACGATAAAAAATCGCGTCGTCCAGCGGCCACTGTACCGGCAGTTCTACCATCTTTGAAATCCAATATGGCTGATCAAATCCCATAAGCGAACTGTCATAGCTGACCCCAAATCTTTCAAGAACCATTAGAGCGCTTTCAGTTAAATCCCACGCTGGGCTTCGAAATCCAAAAGGTCCATCTATACCAACTTTCGCCATAGCCGACATGGACTTTTCCATCGAGACAGCAAATTCAACATCTGAAAGATCCCTAATATGTTCGTGCATGAAGCCGTGAAGGCCTATCTCGTGACCATTTTCAGCGATGGCCTTGACCGCGTCTGGATAGCTCCCGACTATTGCACCTGGTATGTACACAGACACCCGCAGATCCAACGACTTAAACAGATCCAACAGTCGCCAAATACCTTGTCGTGGACCGAATCTCCTAAGTTCCAGTTCACCAAGAGCACCTGTTGGATTCTGTCTAGTATTCCAAAGATACGGTGTCGCACCATCAAAATCCAAGCTAATGATGCAAGCCATTTTTTTTCCATCAGGCCACGGATATATCACAACGTCACCGGGCCCGCCGTGCGACCACCATCCACTGATAGCATTGTTCCAGTTATAAAGGACGCTTTTTCTGAACTTAGATATAACACAGCACTAGCTGCATCGTTTGGTCCTGACATTCTCCCAAGCGGAATCGAACGAATCATTCTCTCCACGTAATCATTGTCCAGCGGACTGACCTCGCTACCGGCAGCAAACCCCGGAGACACTCCGTTTACTCGAATCTTGTGAGGAGCAAGTTCGAGTGCCGATCCTCGAGTCAGCATCAAAAGTGCCGCCTTTGAGACCGAGTAAGGGACACCGTTGCGACTAACGGTCAGAGACGCTCCTGAAAGGATATTTACGATAGAACCCCGTATCCCTTTTCCGATCATCAGCCCAGCAAAAGACTTTGTCAAGACAAATGGTGCCGTAAGATTGACATTGATTATGCGATTCCACTCCTCTAATTCAACTTCCAGCAAAGGACTGTGCGGGTACACCCCCGCATTGTTCACGAGAATATGAGGCGCTCCCCATCGTTTTTCAACAGCAGAGACCAAGTCCTTCAAAGACTCAGCATCTGATAGTTCACTTTCATGGATCAAAACCTCGGACGCTCCCCATCTTCCCTCTTTTTTCATCGAATCGAGTTGGTCACGCCGCTTATCCGAAAGAACCAAGATTGCTCCCTCAGCGGCAAAGGCATCTGCAATCCAAGTGCCAATAACTCCCGCTGCACCCGTAATTACTACTACTTTTGACTCAAATTCCCTTCCCATAGATTCACCCACTTGCTCCACCATCGATCACCTTTCTTGAAACACTCATCAACTCTTTGGGTCAAGGACATCGCGAATTAAATCGCCTAGTCGATTAACACTGAGGGCCAACACAAATAGAGCCAAACCAGGAAACGTGGAGATCCACCAGGCCGTAGATACGTACTGCTCACCTTCAGACAACATTGAACCCCAACTTGGCGCTGGGGGCTGTGTTCCAAGCCCAATAAAAGATAAGGCTGCTTCATACACGATCATGGATCCGACTTCCAAAGTCGCTACTACAATCAGCGGTGCTAAAACCTCAGGCAAAATATGATATCTCATCACTCTCCATTGTCTCGCTCCAAGAGCAATGGCCGAACGAACTGACTCCCGTTTAGACACCTCGATACTTTGTCCATATGCCACGCGTGCATATATAGGCCATCGCACCAATGCCAGAACGACAACGACGTTTACCAAACTTGGACCCAAGGCGGCTACGACAAGAATTGCGAGCAAAAAGAAGGGAATCGAAAGTACCATGTCGGCAAATCGCATTATAATCGTACCGACACCACCTTCGATGGTTCCGGCAACTATGCCTAACGTGCTACCTGATACGCCAGCAACTAGCACTGCCACAACTGCAACAACTACAGAAGGACGAACACCCCATATAACTCGACTGAGAACGTCGCGTCCCAGGCTGTCCGTTCCCAACAAGAAGTGCTGCGCACCATATCTGAAGCCCGGACCTTCGAGTCTGGCAGCAAGATTAGTCAAATCCGGATTATATGGTGCCAATACTGAAGGGAAAGCAGCAGCCACAAGAGCAATCAAAATTATCAAAAGGGGCCACCAGCGCAGAACTTTCCTAAGTCGGAAAGCCTTCATCTTCCTAGATGTCGATCGAGCGAGAAAATCAGGTGCTACCTTGGTCTGACTCATCGAGATCCTACCCTTTTAATCCGTACTCGAGGATCTATGATTCCATAGAGCAAGTCCACCGAAAGATTTGTGAGGATATAAACGGCCGAAGCAACCAGCACAACTGCTTCTACGACGGGGAAATCACTACTTTGCACCGATTGTACAGTCAGTTGCCCGATCCCTGGCCATGCAAAAATTTCCTCCGTTATCACTGCTCCTCCAAGCAGGTTTGCCGCTTCGAGACCGACCATGGTAATAACAGGTAGTAAGGCATTTCGAAAAACATGAACAACCATCACTCGAGCGGTCGAGGCCCCTTTAGTCCTCGCAGTTCTAACATAATCCTTATTCAGCTGCTCCAAGAAAGACACCCTGGATATACGGGCAATTGATGCCAATGTGATCATTCCCAATGTTATCGATGGAAGGATCAAAGCCTTGATTCCACCTTGTCCAGACGATGGCAGGATACGCCAATGAACCGCGAACACCAATACGAGAAGTATTCCACTCCAAAAAGCAGGCATACTTTGACCGAGGGCTACAACCGGCATCAGCAATCTCTCGATCCACTTTCCACGAAAATATGCAGTTAAGAACCCGATCGGAATGGCAAATACGAGACTAAAACACAGCGCCGAGATGGCAAGTTCCACCGTGTTTGGGAATCTTCCCAGTACGATCCCCAAAGCAGGCTGACTCTGTACGTAAGAATAGCCCAAATTACCATGCAAAATATTTACCAAGAATGTACCGTACTGATCAAGCAAAGGGCGATCAAGTCCCAATTGATGAGTGAGCCTGGCAATGTCGGCCGCGCTGGCATTTTGAGGTACTAATAACCGAACTGGATTTCCAGTAAGACGCACTACAAAAAACACGATAGTTAGTACGCCAAAGAGCGAAAGTGCCGCTTGAATCAACCGTCGAACTATAAATCTTCCCAACTCTAACGGGCCCGCCTTCCAATCTCAATAAGACCAACTCTCGATCCCAAACCCGACATCCACGCCGGTAGTATCGTGAGACGGTAGTTCCAACGAAGACTCTTATAACAAGATCTACGATATTCTCGAACAATCATTCTCGCGCTTTCGCCCGCCCTGAGGACACTAAGCGGTTCGTGGTAGATTCAGTATCAGGTCTTGCCAGATTCCTTTCGTGCGATAAAGCAAGTACAAGGTTCTCATCTTTAGCCGCTGCAGCAGCTACGATAGCAGTCTCTTGAACAAAATCGCGTTGCGCGTGGCTTCCGCCAATTTCAACTAGCCGGTACTTCAAACTACAGAGAGAGACCGCTGCTCTCTCGTAATGTCCTTGAGCAAAGTCCACCAGCGCGTTTGCTATGGGAATGCCAACTTCGTTTAAAAGACGACCGTCATATCCATCACATGATCTCTTGCTCATGAATAAAATGACCCTTTCTGCTCCCATGACGTCTCCGGCCAAAAGATAGACGAGAACGAGATGCAGTTCGTTGAAAACATAAACAGAGTCTCCAACAAAACTTTCAGCCTCCTCGACCAAATCTTTAATTCGACCGTCATTGGAGTGACCAAGCAGATGAAGACGCCACAGTAAAGATGCTCGATCAGTAATATCATGCATGGTTGCTGGAACTCTTCCACACAATTTACGATCATAAAGACCCAATACTTCTTCATCTTGACCATTATCTAAATACAAAAGCGAAAGGTGCCACCACATGTGCACTGCACTTGAGCTCATTGACCAGTTCTCTTCACAAGAAAGGAAATACTTGATACCTTCTCGTTTTGATCCCACCATCTCATAGACATGACCAACCGAGTGGCGAGCGTACACGTTGTAGGCATTCATCTCCAGCGCATCGCGGCCCAAAACGTCAGCCAGGGTATACTCGTAATTTTCTTCCAGACCAAAAGAATGCATACCCATTAAGAGATCATATCGAGGGAGATCTCTATCCCATTGTCCAAGGGCCCGTATTGCCACATCATGGAGGCCAACGGTATCTCCTACAAACAAGCACAGGTCCTGGGCCACCTTTGCGGCCAATAGGTCCCTTGGACAGATCTTTAAAAGATCCTCTAAGGTGACTAAAGCGCTCGCGAAATCTCCACAAGACCAGTAGCGCAAAGCCTTGACATGAAGCTGTGTTCGTTTGTCGGGAACTTCTCCGAGTCCATCAATACGTTCAAGCAGTTGACCAGCCGTTCTCATGGCTTCGCCGGTCATCGCATACAGCACCAAATACGCTTGCAAACATAACGAAAGCGTAAACGTCTCGTCAATTGAGATCGCCAAATTAGCAAAGTTGAAAACATCTCCCATGAGTCCCGCTAAAGCTTCCACTCCATCCGAAAACAGCTCCATTGCATCCCGATGACGAGTGGTTAGCGGTTCTCCCCATCGATCAACAATTGGACTCATCAGACTCCTTCCTGCAGCGTTTTCCAAGTTGCAACAACAAAGAGTCCAAAAGGGTCTGGCATAGTACTTACAATGAACTCAGACCCTCGGACTCTTGCCTCTTGAGCTATCCTTTCCAGTGGATTTGGGGGATAAACAGCGTTTCCTGCGGGCCAGGATTCCATGTGATATTTTTGTTTACGCCATAGATAGCGTAGTACTGCCATAGACCTACAGCAGGTACCGTCTTTTGCAAGACAGCGAAAGCCTCGCGGTAGTCTTGCTTGCGCTGAGCCGTGTTCAAAGTAGTTCTTGCCGCCGTCACCAACTGATCAAACTGCGCATTTGAGTAGCTACTCCACACCGAGCCGCTATGGAACAGTGGGTAAATCGTACCGTCTGCATCTGCGCATCCACAGTTCCAAATGCCGTAGCGGATCTGTCCCCAATTATGAGCTGGAGACTGAATTTTCTGTAGAAATGTTGGCTGGTCTGTTGTAACAATGGATACCCGAAAACCCACCGCTTCCAGGTCAGCTTGAATCGCTTGGACTACCGTGGGGGAAAACGCCGGAGATGTCGGAAAGACAAGTGACGGATGGGGATTGCCAGAGGCAGCCAGAAGTTGCCTAGCTTTCGCGGGATCGTAGGAGAATCCTGGAACCGTATTGGTGTATCCAAATGAATCTGGGGTCAGAACCTCCTTGACGGGTTTTGCATACCCAAGGTTTACATTTTTGATAAGAGAGGAATAATTAATTGCGTATGCAATCGCCTTCCTAACTTGAAGCGACTGGGTCGGCCCCTGAAGAGAGTTCATATACAGATCAGCAACAGCCTCCGTAGGATCCGCAATCACCTTTATTCCCGTGCTACCTTTGAGTTGTGCTGCATTGTCAGGGCTCAAGGTCAAGGCAATGTCCGCAGCTCCGGACTGCAGATCAGCAACACGACTGGCAGCATTTGGAACGGTACGAAACTCTACAAATGGATAGGGGGGTTTCCCTGCCCAATAACTATTATTGGCTGCAAGTAAGACCTCGCTCCCTTGTACCCACTTCACTAACTTGTAGGGCCCAGATCCAATTGGATGCAGGTCAAAGGCCTGATTCCCGACCTGTTGCACATACTGCTCAGGAACTATGCTCAACGTAGTGAGATAGGTCAAAAGCGTAGCCGATGGCGCCTTCGTGACGATCGTTACGACTTGTCCTTTCGCAGTTGCACTTTGGATTACACTAAAGTTAGCAAATTGGGGACTCGCAAAACTCGGACTGAGAATCCTGTTGATACTAAATGCCACATCCGCTCCGGTTAGTGGCATGCCATTGGTAAATTTGATTCCTTTACGAATATTGAAAATCCAAGTAGTCGGATTCACGTTCTTCCAAGAGGTCGCCACCCACGGTACGATCTTCATTGTGCTCTGATTACGCCTGAGAAGTTGGTCAAAGATGTTGCGATAAACAGCAACACTGTCGCTGTCATATTGCAGTCCCGGATCCAGTGTTGCCGGAGAATTGGATTGATCGATAACCAAGGTTTTAGGGGCAGTAGATACTGCCGTAGTAGAAGAGCTAGCACTCGTGCTAGCTCCGCAGGAGGCCAATACCAGCGACATTGCGGCACCGGCTATGATCACACCTCTCATACGCGTAAGAAACCTAGACATCATCCCAAGTCTTCCACTTAAAAAACGTGACCATCGGAACTCAACACCAACTCGCATGCTCCATCCCTCTCCATATCTTGATACTGAAATATCGTCTCAAATCTATCACATGTATTAACGTCAGACAACCTGATGATCATACATATTTATTAACTCTTGATTTCCTACGCGCTTCAATCGCGATATGCAAACGAACTCATCGAAAACCCAACGAACTGCCATCTGATCCGCTTCAGACTTCAAAGACAAGATCTGCAAGAACACTCCACATCTGAACCTCGTCTGTTCCTCCATAATCGAATCACATCAGCAAATATACAGCTAACCATCGACTGATATCAGATCTTGATCCGTTCAAGATCAGTTAGTCTTGCTTTCGAAAATGCAGTTACAAATAGATGAATCTGAACATTACTACAGTGAAGTGGTTTTGAAAACGGCTGCCAATCTAACAACGTCGCAGACTTGTCCCATGTCGCAGGCTGAGCAACTCAATTTGCACATCACTACCTACAATGCCAGACACAGACAGAGTTCTCAAGGGTGCACGTCATAGAAGCGCGTAGCCCTTAGCGCACCACGAAAAGGCTTTAACCAAACTACAGTTTCAGACGATCTCCATGCACTTTTTCAGTAATGCGCCACGACACCAAGGCGTGCTAATCCGTACAAGACATTATGGAAGTCACAATAAAACACCGCCCTTTGGTACGCCACAGTTATGGGAAAGGAGCCATCCATGTACGGCTGGAACGTAATTCTGAACATCTTTTGCATCTAGATCATCTTTGGGGCTAAAGGCACACCAGATAAACCTGCATTGGTAGCACCGTCAAGGTAATAGATCGCGCATTTCATGCACGGACAACTGCAAACGATGTTGTCGCCTGCAACCAAAATCTAAGTTGACTACAGATCAATAACATCGCATGATCTGAAACAAGCGTCACGACTTCTGGCTTACCTCCTCCCACACACACCTGACAACCTGGCTCTGGTTTCAGACAGTTACAGTGTGCCCGTGGTGTAGCACGTTCTTGTAGAACACCGACGTTTGAAGACTAAAGAATTCTACATCTTAACTTTTGCTTCTCGTTCTGTATCTATTAGCCACATCTACGTAGCTGAAGACGACGACTTGGACGTCGTCGACGTTGTCGTAGTGGTGGTCGTCGAAGAGGTCGTAGTGGTTCTGGGTATCGTGGTCGACGTTGTCGTAGTGGTGGTCGTCGAAGAGGTTGTGCTTCCCACTACAGTTGTCGACGTTGTCGTGGTAGTGGTCGAAGAGGTTGTAGTGGTTCTCGGTATCGTGGTCGCGACACGGGCCTCAGTTGTCGTAGTTGGTGGCAGTGTCGTGGTCGTGGAAATGACAGGGTAAGGATTAGACACGTATATAGCCACTTGTTTGGGTCGGACATAGAGATATAGAACAAAGAAAAAAACGAACGACAAAAGCAGATACCAGGTGGAACGACGAACCCTATATATATGTTTCATCTCAAACCATCTGCTGGATCACTGCCGCAGAGGATGAGTCTGGTAAGAGATCCTCTGCTGAAAGCGTCTCTATGATACGAGCCCGCATTATTCTGCCAGCATCGAACTGTTTGGAGGGTAAGGTACGCGCAACCACCCTCATGACAATGTACCCCAAGGAGATCGACTCAATCCCAGTAACCATAGGAGGGGTCAACAGTACCGGAACTAAACGCTCGTCTTCGGCCAACTCCTTGCAAAGTTCATCCAATATCTCCCGCGCCCGCTTAGAAGACTTTTTCTCTGCTGGAAGCTGCACATCTATTACCACCTGCGACCAGTCCCGCGACAAGTTCGCGACCTGTAGGATCTGTCCGTTACGAATAGCGATCAACTCACCCGCCAATGTACGAATCTTAGTTATTCTAAGGGTGACCTCTTCGACCGTTCCTGAAACTCCCGTAGTAAGTCCAACGCCAGATATACGAATGACATCTCCCACACCGTACTGCCGCTCCGTAATAATAAAAAAACCACCCAGGACGTCCTGAACTAAGGTCTGCGCACCAAAGCCTACAGCCACACCAATTACCGTAGCAGGCGCAACCAAAGAGGTTAGAGGCACGCCAAAGCGTATAAGAATTAAAACTGTCGCCGTAAAGTAGATAACGCTCCTCAGGCTCCAGTCAATCGCCTGGATAGCTGTGTGAATATATTTGGTCGGTTCTGATTTTACGAGATCGCTCACCACCTGATATGCAGTAGCTTTTACAACTCGCCTTTCCGCTATAATCGCAACTCCATGTACAAATCTCGACACCAGAACTGAACCTATAGCGATCAGGAGTATCTCAAGACCACTCGTTCTGGCCCAAGTTTTATAGTCAGCTATGTCAACCGCAAACATCACCATAGTGACCTATCACCTTAGCAAACAAATACATCCATCACTATCTGGTCGAGCCCCTAAATACCATTCATGTACATCTTGGACCAAAAGGCGGTCCTATTTATATAGGCATAAGAGGCGGCGATCCCGCTGAGTCCATATGCTCCGTTGTAGTTATGATAGCAATATGACGGAATACACATGGCTTGAGCTGGCTCGATCTGAGTACCCTCGTGCCATTCGTTGAAGGATGTTATGGTAATGAAGTCCGGGTTAGAAGCTAAAGCACCTCGCCACATGGCGTCGTAGTTGGACCCGTTTTGTCGAGAACGATATCTGCTGTCATTGTTGGCTCTTTGATCGATAAATCCTGGTCCAACCGATGGAGAACACAAAAGTCCGTAAAGATGGGCCTGATAGCAGGTGGGACCGAAGTCCGAGGGTTGTTCATCATAGACGTCATAAGTAAATATCCCCTGGAAACCCGAGGCTGCAGCCCACTGTTCGAACTGCCCTGTCATCATCTGTCCTGGATTTCCTGTTGCAAAGAGTTTCACGCCGGACAACGTAGACGTGAGCGCGTGCCACGAAGCTGCGGAGTACTCTGTAGGGTTCCAGAAGAAGAAGTCCGTTATCCCCCATTTTGATCTCAAATAGGCTATATCTGAACTTATTGACGATATCGTTCTCCCTGCATAGCCATCTATCAGGACTGCCACGTTGATTCCATGTGCCCTAGCAGAAGGGACTACCAAATTCAATCTTTGATCTTCTATAGACCCCTGTCCCCACCATGAGGATATGAGTTCATTTATTCCAGCTTGGTTCATCAACGACATCTGGTTGTCGACAGTTGCCTGTAAAGCTTGCGAGTAAGGACCGCCCATGGGATAGAAGTTTGAAGCAATATCACCGACAGCAGGATTGTGATTATTTTGATTCCAGTGTTCCCACGTCACCACCGAAGGAGGAGTTCCCCACCAGGGATAATAAAACGTTGCGACCGTACGATTTGAACTCAAGCCGGGACCCGGCAGTTGGGAATAAGGAATAGCTCCTACTTGAGATCCTCCCACCACAGGTTGATTGAGAGGGTGTCCGCCCATTGATCCATAGAAGCCGGCGTCTCCAAAGGTGAAGATACCGCCGTCTGAGGCAACCTCCCAGTACCCATAGCCGCTTGGACTAGAAAACCCCCCAACCACAGGTCGATTGAGAGGGTGTCCGCCCATAGAACCATAGAAGCCGGCGTCTCCAAAGGTGAAGATACCGCCGTCTGAGGCTATAAGCCAGTATCCTCTTCCATCTGGGGTAGACACAATTGAAACAACTGGCCTATTTAAAATATGGGACCCCATTGATCCTCCAAAGACTGCGTCTCCAAATGCGAAGACGTCACCGGTGCTCGTTGCTAACCAGTATCCTCTTCCATCTGGGGTAGAAGCCATGGCGACCACCTTGCCCGAGATCGGCATGCCACCTGTTGATCCATAGAAGCCGGCGTCTCCAAAGGTGAAGATACCGCCGTCTGACGCAACCTCCCAGTATCCTCTTCCATCTGGGGTAGAAGCCATCGCAACTATAGGCTGATTGAGAGGGTGTCCGCCCATGGAGCCATAGAAGCCGGCGTCTCCAAAGGTGAAGATACCGCCGTCTGACGCAACCTCCCAATACCCCTTTCCATCTGGGGTAGAAGCCATTCCTACCACAGGCTTGTTAAGATGTTTTCCGCCCATCGATCCATAGAAGCCGGCGTCTCCAAAGGTGAAGATACCGCCGTCTGACGCAACCTCCCAATACCCTTGGGAGAAAGAGTAAGAAGAAAGTCGACTCATCCCAAAGCGAGACATCGTTACTTGGTGCATCTCTATCGCGTTCGACACTAAAGCGTTGCTTCGTACATGGAGGAGATTTGATCCCTGGCAAAGCACTGACATCAAAAGCGTTATAACGCCCGCTACGATACTCGGTCTCTTTAAGTTCAACGAACCCTCCCAAAAATAATCTTCGGCTCGCTGAGGTATCGGCAGGTACTAGTGCAATACTTTATCTCTACTATGTGTCTTTACAGTGATAGGAGCGCCTCGGAGAGATCCTCCATCTCCACAACCAAAGATCCGTTGGCGTCAGCGCACCTTAAAACTCCACCTACAATCTCGTAGATTGCAGCTTGATCGTACTTTCTTGCAAGGTCAAACACCAGATCAGACGGATTAAGTGGCTCCCGAGCTATCACTAAAAAACCTGACTCGCTATAGTTATCACTCCGAGAGGATCCTCTAGCTGGATAATACGGCAATCTCAACTCTACGAGATCGCCCTCTAAGGCTTGATTTCTTTGCTCATTCTCGTGATCTTCCAGTACCACAGAGTACGGATTCCAAGCGGTAAGGATGAATGCAGCACTACAGCTAACTAAATCATCATAGAGAGTCTTGGGACACGGTCTTTTAATTGCACATCCAGATATGCAATACCAACTCTCTTCATAAAATACCTCAATCTTCGCTTCAAGATACACCCTCCAAAGATCTGTCGACCCTTCCATATGCCCTCCTTCGCCTCCAACTTTTGATAACGACGTGGCCATCGGTTCCGACGCTCCATGGATACACATCGTGAACCATATCCAGACGCTTAGTGAACCTAAATCTAAAAACTTATCCCACCTACGCCAACTTAGACAATAGACAACGATCCACCTACACCGTGTTCGCCACTACGCCACAACGTCGTGCAACGCCACGTGAGAACAGCCCAAGGCAGAGCAAGTGGCCACAAGCGCAGAATGAACGTCAATAAAGAGTTCATAGGCGATCTCGAAACCGTCCAAAGCCCGATCCGGCGATCCATTTGCCCAACGAAGTATGTAGGGAATCGAGTACTGAGCAGTCTCCATCCCCAACGATGTCATCATGAGATACGCAAATGTCTCTGCTTGCAACTCAGCAAGCTCTCGATCAATGACTTTGGTTTCATGCAGTACCGCGTGAGCATATTCATGAGAGAGGGTTTTTAGCCGCTGTCTGTCGCTAAGAGAGTTCGAGATAGCCACAACCATTTGAGAAAAGTCGGTAAAACCGTTCACACCACGCTCAAGATCATTCAATACCACCTGAAATCCTCTACTATCCAGTTGTGTCTTCAGATACTTCTCCACTTCGTCGTTTCCGGAACCCGACAAGGAAACAGGGCTTAGCGGAACAACGAGTTCGTCACCCTCGGTCTGTGACAGATCAAAGACATATGCGTTTTTAAATCCGACAACGCTGATCTCCTCCGCTACGTGAGTCGTCTCCACGGCAATCCGCTCACTAGGTCGCCTTGAGAGTACAGGAACAACAATTCGAACGCCACGTTCCCCTCTTTTAACCCAACGACCCAGTTGGCGCCATCTATGATATCCAGCTACATACGAAGGAACGATGCCACGTCTTTTACATTGGTTGTAGATTAAAATCGTATTTCGTGGAGAGTATGTTGCAAAGTTGCAAGCAAACTCCAAAAAACCACTCCAAGCACCGTCGTCAATCAGTTCTTGGATCGCGTCTTCGATTTGAGTTCTCAACTCTTCGTAGGTGAAACCTCTGTCCATCTTTGCCCTTTTTAATTCAAGGAGTACTGTGGGCAAAGACGCCAATATCGCTAAAGACACTATAGATTGACGTATTTACAAAGTCCTATGGTACGCAACTCACCTGTTATCACAGAGCCTGGAACCGTCAAAGAAACTGGCAACAAAAAGGTGGATGGGATAGACCCAAAAGGGCACCCCATCCACCTTGGTAACCTATCTCAAGCTACATCACAACTAATTTAGCGGAGACGACTTCTCAGCTTGATTTCTAGCCATACGGTCTGAATCTGCTCGCTCAAATGCATCAACACCAGCTTGAGTCATTCTACCTGAGGAAACACCCCAGTAGTAGAAGACTATGGCAATCACTACCACAACAACGAGATCCATCGGGTAATGGATGAGTCCCTTCCCTCCGTTGAAAGGTGATCCGAAGGTGGCCGATCCGAAGTAGGTCATGGCCAACATAACCACCATGTAGGCGACCAGCCAGATGCCGCTTTTCAGCGAAGCTCCGTCCACCTTATCCAATGAAGTATTGGGCCTTGAAGCAACGAGAGCATATATTGCAGTACCGGCCAAAAGCGCCACAATGAGTTTCCAGTCGATGTTCCAGCCTGCCCAGTAGATGATCAGGGTACCGACGATGAACGCCAGCGGTCCAACGACCTCAAGAGCAGCCTGCTTGTATGGACGATGGGCATCAGGATGGTTCTTACGTAGCACCGTTGCACTGACGGGTCCAATCATGTAGGTAAACACCGTCGCAGAGGAGATAACACCTACAAGGCTTTGCCACGATGGGAATGGAAGTAACGCCAAAATGCCAAAGATCAAAGTCACAAGCAACCCTAAGATCGGGGCTCCTCCCCTATCTGTAAGGGTCATGAACTTCTTGGAAAGATACTTATTGGCAGAACTGGCGTATACGACTCTCGCCGTAGAGGCCAGATACACATTTCCGGTACCCGCTGGTGAGATGATAGCATCTGCATATAGGAGAGTCGCTAACCATCCAAGTCCCAACGCTGCAGCAACCTGTGCAAACGGAGAAGTAAAGCTCAGACTTGCCCAACCTTTAACGATTGCGCTTGGGGCGATTCCCGCTATGAAGACGACCTGCAACATAACATAAAGCACAACAGCTAGACCAATAGCAGTCATGATAGCACGTGGCACATCTTTTTGGGGATTCTTGGCTTCACCTGCCATATCAACAGCTTGTCTGAATCCGAGGAACGAAAACACAATTCCAGATAAAGCTACAGCTTTTAATACTCCAGCCACACCATATGGGGCAAATCCACCTGGCACGCTTCCAGCGGGCTTAAAGGAGTAGTTACTCCAGTGACTTGCAAAAAACAAGAAGGCCAGAACCGTAACCGACGGCATAATGAACTTGATCGTCGTTACGATAGTGTTCGTCTTTGCGTACGCCTTGACCCCATAAGAGTTGATAGCAAAAAACAGAACCAACAAAAGCGCCTCCACGACAAATCTTAAAAGTGTGGAGTTATTGAAGCTCGTGATGTAGTGTTCAGAGTATTGAACCACCGCTTCCGCTTCAATTGCTGGAACCGTAGAATACGCTATAAATGCCCCCCAGCCCATTATGAATCCGACGAGGGATCCATGGGTAAAGTGAGGGTATCTAGCAATACCACCAGCTTCTGGTAACATTCCCGATAACTCTGCATACACTAGACCGATAAGGATTACGGCTATACCACCGATGATCCAACCCACTACTGCGGCCGGTCCTGCATAGTTAGCTGCGTACAAAACTCCAAACAGCCAACCGGAACCGATGATCGCTCCCAGGCCAGCCATAACGAGGTCAAGCCGACTCATCTCCCTTCGGAGTTGGCCAGCACCTCCTTGGACTGTACTCATATAGTTTCCCTTCTTTCAAGTAACGCTGCACATGCAGCAAATTACAATTCAGCGACCCTATCTTCTCACATTTACGAAGACGAGATCGATAAATTTGAATCGATTATACATAAGATACAGCGATTTATCAACCAATGTATTTGTAGTGTAGGTAAATTAACTTTGAAGATACAACACGCCAAGCGACAGCTGACGATAGAACAATATTCGCAGAAAACAATCTGCCACAAGACCACATGTCATAACGTTTCCGCACCTAAAAGGCGTAATCAACTACCCTGGAAGGATCAAAAATCTGTCGCACTCCTCGCAACGGTCTCTCTCACCAAGAGAAGCACTGCTTTGAGATCTAAGCCTTGAATAAGTCCTTGTTGATACCTTGACACCACAGTATCCACACACTTGGTCATGAACAACAGCAAGAACAGTACCTTCTAATCTTCCCCGAAGACTCTCGTAAAATGATCTATCTGCATCACTAAGACGATGTATTAACGCTTTGAGTTCCGACTCTTTGGTCTCCAGTTCTCCTAGATAAGTAGCTTCAACCTCTATCCATTTCAACTTGGCAGCATCGGCCGTCGCAGCTAAATCTCTTACGACTGCCTCTTGCTCATCTGCATAGATTCTCGTTTCCTCCAACGACTCCATCAACACAAGTTCTTCTTCTTCCAGTTCTTCAAGGCGCGCCTTTGACACCGAACTCTGGTGTTCTTTCGCCTCTTCATCTCTGTAGGAGGTGGCAACGGAGTGATTCGAAAGGGCTCTAATGCGCTCTCGCAACGGAGACGCTTCGCTTTCCAGCTGAGAGATTCTCTCATCTAGGTCCAACGTGGCAACTTGCAGTCTCTTTAGGCTATCTTGCGCATCTGTCAGGCTATGTTGGAGTTGTAGAACCAAACCTCTGTTTGGATCCGACGCCAGTCTGGCTCGAATTGCTACTACTTCAGTCTCAACTGCAGCTATCTGCATTAGCACATCGTCCAAAATATCACCCAAACATAAGCTAGCACAGTTCGACCACAAATAGTTCTATGGAATTGGCAGTGAAGTAGAAGTCGTTGTAGGTGGTGCGGTTGTTGTCGTTGTTGACGCAGTTGTTGATGTAGTTGTTGACGTGGTCCCTGGCGTAGTCTCTGGAGAGGCTGCTGTCGCAGATGGGGTCGGAGCTGAAGGCGTAGGTGCCACCGTGGTCGTTGTCGCTGACGTAGTCGCCGTCGTTGTTGTTGTTGTTGACGTTGGAGAGGTTATCGACCCTGGTGAATCAACAGGAACTAGAAACTTGCCGGGTGCAATGGATCCGGGCGGTGGAGGAGGAAAGTTCAAAGCCGGATATGGAGCAAGTGCATGGTACATGTAGTACTGCCATATGGAAGCGGGATAGGTGCCACCATACACATCTTGGGGCGTCAAAGGGGGCATCATCGGAATCGCACCTGATGGATCCCCCATCCAAACCGAAGTCGCTAACTGTGGTGTAAAACCATCGAACCAGCCATCGGTATATCTGTCCGTGGTACCAGTCTTACCTGCTGCTGGTCGTCCGATCGCAGCACCTGTGCCAGTACCATACGCTATTACCTGCTTAAAGACTGAGATTGCTACTTCACATATCTGAGGTGACAAAACTCTAACGCCAACCTCGTCGGCTTTATACACGACACTGCCCGAGGAGTTTTTAATCTTAGTAACGAACACCGGACGATGATATATTCCTAGGTTATCGATAGTGGCATAGGCACCGACCATCTCAAGAGGAGTCACGTCTATAGAACCAATCACCATGGAAGGAATGGCCGGTACATAAGAGTGCACCCCGAGCAAGTGAGCCATAGTAACCACGTTTTTCAGACCGACCTTTACACCGAGGCGTATATAAGCACAGTTGATAGAGTCTGCAGTCGCTTTATTTAGTGACACAACTCCAAGGCCAGGTTCAGCATTGTGAGCAACGTATGTCCCCTGTGTCACTCCAGGAATCACAAATTTGCAAGGTGCGGTGCCGTCAATTGTGTCGTTTGGACTGTATCCCTGCTGAAGCGCCGCCATAAGTGTGAAAATCTTAAAGGTCGATCCTGGTTGCCGTCCCGTACCACCTCTTCCTGAAACGACGTCATAACCGCCAGCTCCGCCAAGTGGGTTACCAGAGACATACGCACGTATCTCACCATTAGACGGGTCAACGGAAACTAAAGCTGCACTAACTTTTCCTTGAGTATTAGGAGATCTCAGCAAAACTGCTTGCTTAGCGTAGCTCTGCATAGTGGGATCGAGTCCTGTATAGATCTTATAACCGCCCTGTTGTAGGTTCGCTAGGCGTTGAGCAGGGGTAGAACCCAAGAACGAGTAGTTGGAGTCATGTAGCAATCTATACTCAACCTCACCAACAAAACCACTCGGAGCTGTCAGTGTTGGTCTTGTTACCTTTGTTGGGAGAGGATCTTTTGAGTACTGCGCCACCTGAGAGGCAGTCAGATCCCCATAGGTCTGCATCTGAGTCAAGGCCAAGTTACGCCTAAAGAGCGCCGTCTTTGGGTGATAGTATGGATTCAAACCGGAAGGATCTTCTATCAAAACGGCCAACAGCGCAGCTTGAGCTGGATCGATCTGCCAGACAGGCTTTTGAAAGTAGGTTAAAGAAGCGGCTTGGATCCCATAAGCTCCCTCTCCGAAGTAGATCGTGTTCAAATAATCTTGGAGAATCTGAGTTCTTGAAAGTTGACCAAAAAGTCGGTATGCGAGAACCGCCTCGTGTATCTTTCGTGAAAGAGTTCGCTGAGGAGTAAGGATCGCGTTCTTGACAAGCTGCTGTGTAATTGTAGATCCACCTTGAAGACCCTGATTTCCTGAGCTATCGGCCACTAGAGCTCTCACAATGGACTTAAGGTCCAAGGCTCCATGGACGTAAAAGGCATGATCTTCTACATCTAAAACCGCATTCACTACCATCTTTGGCACCTGAGAAAGCTTTACAGGTTGGACGAACTGGCCACTACCAATTGTATAAAGCGTCGAGCCATTTCTGGCGAGTATCACTGATGGTGCTTCAGCTAGACGCAGATGCAAGGGATCAGAGAGCGAACCGGGTTCTTTAAGATTGGTCAATGTAGACGCTGCAGGGACAACAAATAGGAACGCTATAGCTACCGCGATACCCGAAAGCAAGATAGTAGATACAATGTCTCTCAGCCGCTTAAACATGGTTCTAAAACTTACCACCTTAATTCGATAACTAGATCGCAACAGCTCTTAAGAAAGCTAGAGCCAGCCACGTTGCAAAAGCTCGCAGCGCAGCAACTCGCGCTCGACGAACAGAAACTCCTTCGTAATGAATAAGATACTTTGGCTTCCGGCAATGCAAAGCCAAAGTGTCGGTACCAATGAAACAAAGAGCAAAAAATCCTGCCATATTTCCACGAAACGACAGAACGAAGACTCGACCGCTCAATATAATCTGCAAAAAGCTCACCACAACTACTACAGCCGCAGTGTCACTTACTTATCATCTGTCAAAACTCCAACTAATGGACTTCCAGGTCGATCAGACCCAGGATGGGAAAGTGCTGAAGCTGCTCAACATCGTCGATGAATACTTTGGGAGCGCCTGACCCCACTCCCGCAGCAATCAATTAACGTATGAGGAGTCCGTTTTAGCTCTCGATGGAATCGTAGCCGTGCACGGCACGTCGTCCATGTCAGAATGAACAAGAGGCCAGAGTTCATGTCACACGCTCTTACGAACTGGACCAGTGAGACGGGCGTCAATCTTTGCTTTATTGGCCCAAGCTCCCCCTGGCAAAACAGAAGGCATAGATCTTCAGCGCGAGTCTGAGGGAGAAGCTTTTCAAAAGTAAACTGTTGACAAACGAATATCGAAGGGACCACGATCAGACCTAAGCGTTTAGGACTATCCTGAGCAGGTCCTCCCTGAGTGAGCCAAGCACAGAGAACTCCACGCCTAGAACTACTTCAGGTCCGAAGCAGCTTAGGGGAGAAACAAGCAGGAGACAACGGTCGCCTCGCACGCGAAGTCAACCATGCTCAAGGGTTGTCGGTCAGTTCAGATGCACCTCTTCAGTTACGACAATTAGATATAACCTCAGACGGTACAAACACTACCATGACAAGCAGATCATCTATGATATTTCTCGCTCGGGCGAACTCAGCTTGGGAACTGCTATCTTCGAACTGGGATATAAGATCCTTTACCTAATGAAGCGCTAAAAGCCAGATCTTCAACTTCCTCTACTTGACCACGCACCTCTTTGACCCAATCCAACTTTGAAGTAAGAATCCTCTCTACTCCGAGTTTAATCGTAGATGTCGAGATCGCACAAGAGCTACAGGCCCCTTGCAGTTCGACCTCAACTAGACCAGATTCAGGATCCACGTGTTGCAAAACGAGATCGCCTCCATCGCCTTGTACAGCTGGACGCATTATTTCAATTAGTCTTTTGACTGCGTCTATCTTCTCGTTTCGCTCAGCCTCATCCATCATCTCACGCTTTCTTTTTTTATTCAACAATTTTGCGACACATTTATGCCAAAAGCATGCTGTTTAGAACAGCACTAATGATGGTATCTTTCAAAAGCCGACTTGATCTCTTCTTCCGCCTTTGTAAGTGGTTCCCAACCCTCTACCGTAACGGTCTTGCCTGGTTCTAGATCCTTATAGTGTGCGAAAAAGTGTTCGATCTCGTTCAATACTGCTTTATGGACGTCTCCTAAGTCAGTTACGTGACTCCAACGATGATCCGTCTCGGGAACACAAAGGATCTTTACATCTCGACCCGCTTCATCTGACATAACAAAGGCGGCGACAGGACGTACCTTGATGTGACAACCCGGAAAGGTAGGGTGATCAACCATAACAAGAGCATCCAGTGGATCTCCGTCTTCGCCTAAGGTTCCTTCAATAAAACCATACTCAGCAGGGTATGCCATAGGCGTAAACAGAGTCCGATCAAGCCAGACGGCGTTAGTCTCATGATCGACCTCGTACTTATTTTTAGATCCTCTTGGTATCTCGATAACGGCAACCAAAGTTTGCACTACAACTCCTTTTTACCAACAACATCTGCAAGTATAGATCCACTTCAGCCATTCCTGGAACCTCAGTTAAATCACGTCATGGCCAGAACTTCGGATCACGTCGTTCATTAAACGCCAACAACGCCTCTTGCGCGTGCTTAGAACTTAGGTTTATGATCTGTGCCTGAGACTCTCGTTCCAGCGCTTCCTCAAAAGTCAAGTCGAATGAGTCGTTCAAGAGTCGTTTAGTAAGCGAGAGGGCTAGAGGTGGTAGACTCCGAAGACGTTCGGCCCAAGTGGCGACTACGTCGTCTATCTCAGAATCTGGAACTACTTTATTTGCAAGACCCATAGCCACTGCCTCTTTCGCGTCAATCCTGTCAGCAAAGAACGCCATCTCTTTGGCCTTGGCTAAGCCAACGAGTCTCGGCAAGAGATAACTACCTCCAAAATCCAACGTTAGTGCTCTCTTGGAGAAGATCTCTATGAAACTGGCGCTTTCAGAGACCACTACAAGGTCACAGCCCAGGGCTAAGTTACAACCCGCCCCGGCCGCCACTCCTTGGACCTTCGCAACTGTCGGCTTAGAGAGGTTATGAAGACGAGCCGCCACCTCCGAGATTCGTCTCATACGTGCTAATGGGTCCATCGTGACACGAGTTCGATCTCGTAGATCTGCTCCAGAGCAGAAGCACTGTCGTCCTCCAGTGATCACCAATACTCTTGCCTCGGATGCCTCAAAGCGTACCAACAGATCGTCGATCTGTTGGTACATCTCATGCGTGATAGCGTTTTTGACCTCCGGTCGGTTAAAAGTAAGGGTCGCCACACCATCCACTTCTTCGTATCTAATATTTTCCACCTCTGCAACATACCAAGAAAGTGGAGTGGAAACGACTCATCTTGTCAAAGCTTTAGGTATTTGATGTGCGCCACTTATGCACCTATGAACTAGTCGAAGATCACAAAATAAGAAGTGGTGAGTATTTCAATCTCCTACTGTGTAAGTGTCATGGATAGCTTTGTGGACAATCAAGGAAGGTTTCGGGACCCTCACAGCGGACTCGTCGCTGATGTACGGTTCGTTCAGCCTTACCAAGCTAGGAAAATCTATACGTGTCCTTCATGTAACTATGAAGTCCTTCCAAAAGTGGGACACTACGTGATCGTTCCAATAGAGGCTCCCGACATGCGCAGGCACTGGCATCGGAGATGTTGGGAAAAACGAAAACCATAGGCGCAGAACGGTGCCAAGTTAGAGTCCGATACTATTTAGCGCCTCGATAAGGTCCCTTTCAAGATCGTTCCAATGTTCGATACCAAAGGACAGTCTGACCAATCCTGGATGCGTATTCTCCTCACCGTCTCTGAGCGCCCTTCTCTCAACCAAAGACTCAACGCCGCCCAACGACGTCGCTTTGTGAAAGACTTTCAACGCTTCAATGAACCCATCAGCTTGCGTGGCTCCGTCGAAGACGACACTCAACATTGCGCCTCCACCTTTCATCTGCGCCTTTGCTACTTTAAACTCAGGGCTGTCAGGATGAAATGGATAATGCAACGAGCTTGAACTCATGCGCTCATGAAACAACTCAAAGGCCTTGGTTGCGTTCTCTGTCGCACGTCCCATACGAAGTTCCAACGTCTTTAGACCTCGGAGAATTAAAAACACATCTTGGGAAGAAGGAATCGCACCAAGAAGCGACCTGCGCAGTCGAAAGTCGTCGTGCAAATTTTCATCTCTTACAACGACCGCTCCACCCAGCACGTCTGAATGCCCAGATATCGCCTTTGTAAGAGAGTGCACGACAACATCTACACCTAGGCTCAACGGATTTTGAAGAATCGGCGTGGCGAACGTATTGTCGATAACGACCATAAGGCCACTTTTCTTACAAGCTGAAGCAATCTCGAAAATATCGTAAATGTTCAACTCTGGATTAGATGGAGACTCAAAAAAGAATAGATCTCCCTTTTTAGCACCTTTGAGAAAACTGGCCTCCCGTATCTCCTCAGGAGTCACATAAGTCATGGCCACCCGTCCAGCTCGAGCAAGATACTCCGAGAGTCTCCTTGTGCCGTTGTACGCGTCGCTAGCAAGATATAGGTGCTGTGACGCCGAAAGTGTGGCAACAATAGATGCAATGGCGCCCATACCTGAGGCAAAAACGGTGCAAAGTCCTCCTTCAAGTGCGCCAATCTCGTCCTCCAGGTACTCCCAGGTTGGATTGGTTTCTCTTCCATAGACGCTTCGTTGGCCCTTGTAATAGGTTGAGTTCAAAGAAATAGGAGGATTGGGACCGTGCAGGTACTCCCTTCGAACTTTAGTCACGGTACGCTCCCCGGCCTACGTCGAAACGAAGATTCATCACGCCGATCACCTCATCTCTCTGAAGGTCAATTAGAGGAGATCTCCTCTACGTTTACGTCACGAAATGTTATCACTCTGACTTGACTGACAAAACGTTGTGGGCGATACATATCCCACACCCACGCATCCCTTAGTAGTACCTCTACAAACTCCAGTCCACTTTCAGATGACCTCACCTCAAGTTCAACTGAGTTCGCCAAGTAAAACCTACGCTCAGTTTCAACCACGTACTTGAATAAAGACAAAACCGAACGATACTCTTGATAAAGCGCCAGTTCAATCTCAGTTTCGTATCGCTCCAGATCTTCGGAACTCAACGCAACGTCCGACGTTCGCGACGTACAACAAAATACGGGCGTTCAAGAAACGATCGCCCAGCCAAGTTAACGCTTTTCCTTGATCTTGGCGGCCTTTCCAACCCGATCTCGGAGGTAGTAAAGCTTGGCTCGTCGGACATCGCCTCTAGTCAAGACCTCAATCTTGGCAATAATAGGACTGTGAACGGGGAAAGTTCTCTCCACGCCAACTCCAAAGCTCATCTTTCTGACCGTAAAGGTCTCATGCACACCCGAACCCTGCCTGCGGATAACAGCGCCTTGGAACATCTGGATACGCTCCTTGTCACCCTCTACAACTCGTACGTGTACCTTCAGGGTATCTCCCGGCGCAAAATCAGGGATGTCGCTGCGCAGCGAGTCTTGATCAACAATATCAGTAGCGTGCATTTTCGTCCTCGAATGGTTTGCCTATCTTTTCAACCTCTTCAGAATAGCCGTTCTCTCGCAAAAACTGCACTTCCTCATCGGACAATGCCGCCTGCTTCAACAGATCAGGTCTCTTTTTTGCTGTAAGAAGGAGAGACTGCCTTCTCCTCCAACGAGAGATCTCCCGATGGTTTCCACTTAGAAGTATCTCAGGAACTTTATATCCCCTAAAATTAGAAGGCCTTGTGTACTGTGGATACTCTAATAACCCTTCTTCAAAGCTCTCACTTCTGGCAGACTCCTCGTTGCCAAGTACTTCAGGGAGAAGCCTGGAGACTGCCTCTAGCACACAAAGAGCAGCAAGTTCGCCACCTGCCAGCACGAAATCACCTAGACTTATTGTTCGGTCAACTAAATGCTCTTCCACTCGATAGTCGACACCTTCGTACCGGCCGCACAAAAGAGTAAATCCCGACAGTCCAGCAAGTTCTCTCACGACTCTTTGATCCATACTCTCGCCCCCTGGTGACAAGAGGATAACTGGTCTAGGGACATTGTTATTTTCAACAGCTTCAAACAAGGGAGCGCACTTCATTAACATTCCTGGTCCACCCCCAAATGGTGCATCGTCCACAGATCTATGAACATCTGTCGTATACTCCCTAGGGTCAACCAACTCCAGTTGCAATGAACCGCTCTCTTGGGCCCTCTGTATCACTCCAAAGCGAGCAAAAGTCGCAAGTTCTTCTGGAAATATGGAAACTATCGTTATCCTCATGGCTAAAGATCAAACAAGCCCGAGGGCGTTTCTACTACCACTATGCCATCAGATTTACGAAACTCTTTGACAAACACCAAAGGTACAAGCTTTCCATCTTCCAAAACAATCAGATCTGAGGCGGGATTGGCCTCTATAGAGATGACCGTTCCTCGATGAATCCCATCACCATCTACGACCTCTGAACCAATAAGCTCGTGTACCAAAAGTTCATCATCGGCATAACTTACAGCATCACCAAAAAGCACCGCCCCTTGGATTGCTTCTGCCGCCTCACGGGAGTCGACACCTACGAAGTGAACAAGAAGTCTGTCTTTGTAGGGCTTTGATGCGAATATCTCAAGCTCAAAACTTCTCGTTCCTTTCTGGGCAGAAAGTTTAACACCTGGTTCGAAACGCCCTGCAACGTTAGATATTGGTTTCACCAAGACATCACCACCAAGTGAGTGGGGTTTTGAAACCCAACCCACTTCCAGCTGATTCGACATCGCTAACCTACTACCATTTAGTCACCTAGTTCGGTCGACGTCTTGGTCTTCCACCTTGCCCATAAGGTCGTCTCTGACCTGGTCTTGACGGTCCTTTTTTCCCATCAGAGAACTCCACTTGAGTTTCAAGTTCGCTCTTAGACCCCGCAACCTGTACCAGTGCTCTTATCGCGTTCGCGATTCTGCCACCTTTTCCGATAACCTTACCCAAGTCAGATCCGGGAACTTGAAGAGTCAGCTTCACCGACTCACCCCTCATTGAACGCCTAATCGTCAAATCTTCGTCTCTCATCAGCAGTGAAGAAGCCAGGAATCGGAGCAAGTTTTCAGCACCGTCAGCTCGTGACGTGTCGACATTTCCGTTTACTTCGTTAGCGTTCTCTGGGTGCTGTTCGTCAAACTCATTTTCCACGATCGGCCTTGGCTTTTTTAAAGTCGTCGATCGCGCCAGATATCTGAAGAAGCTTTTCAACTCTCTCTGACGGTTGAGCTCCGTTCATGAGCCACTTGACGGCCTTTTCGTTATCAATGCTAACTTCAGAGGGCTCTGAACGTGGAGCATAGTGACCAATAATCTCAATAAACTTTCCATCTCTGGGGGAAGTCGAGTCTGAGGCAACGACCCTATAGAAAGGTTGCCTCTTTTTGCCAAATCTGGTTAGGCGCAGTCTTACTGCCAATTGAACTCCTTGTTCGTGAGAAAACCTTAGGTTCTCAAAGTATTAAAGTAACCGATAGGCCATACTACCACGTCTTAGCGTCGGTTCTTTCGGCCCTTTTTCGGAGGTTTCGCCTTTGCTCTTCGTTTAGTCGCCGAACCCGGTCCAATACCCATGGTTCTCATCATCTTTTGCATATCTTTGAACTGTTTCAAGAGCGCGGACACGTTCGCGGCTGCAGTACCTGATCCCCTCGCAATTCGTGCTCGTCGGCTGGCATCTATGATAGAAGGGTCCGAACGCTCGTTCTTTGTCATCGAAGAGATCATGGCTTCGATCTTTGCGAGTTCTCCTTCATCTACCTCAACATTTCTCAACTCCTTTGGCACGCCCGGTAACATAGACAACATTCCTTTTAGGGAACCCATTTTTTTGACTTGACGCAGTTGCTCCAAGAAATCATCGAGATCAAATTTTCCCTCCATGAGTTTCTTCGCGCCACGTTCAGCAACATCTTCATCGATAGTTCTCTCAGCTTGCTCGATCAAAGTAAGAACATCGCCCATGCCAAGAATTCTTGATGCCATGCGATCAGGGTGGAAAAGACCAAAGTTATCCAACTTCTCACCATCGGATGCAAATGCAATTGGCTTCCCTACGACCTCCTTGACCGACAATGCGGCGCCTCCGCGGGCATCTCCATCAAGTTTTGACAAGATGATGGCATCCACTTCAAGGGCTTCGTTAAAGGCTCTTGCTGTGTTCACCGAGTCCTGGCCCATCATGGCATCGATTACCAAAAACGTATAGTCAGGAGAGACCACCTTGGAAAGTGCGGTTATCTCCTCCATAAGATCTGCATCAACGGTAAGACGGCCCGCGGTATCGATAATTACGACATCCCTCCCAATACGACGTGCTTCGGTGACTCCGCCTTTAGCCACTTCAATAGGAGTGCTCCACTCAGAGAACATCGGGACCTGTATTTGCGAAGCAAGTGTGCGAAGTTGTTCAACGGCCGCAGGCCTCTGAAGGTCAGCCCCGACTAATAAAGGAGACCTACCTTGTGATTTGAAGTATCGAGCCAGCTTGGCTGAAGCCGTAGTTTTCCCAGATCCCTGCAGTCCCGCCATAAGGACTATCGTCGGTGGACGAGATGCGTAGCCAAGGCGGAATGTGGCACCGCCAAGCACATCTGTCAGCTCGTCGTTCACTGCCTTCACTACCTGTTGACCAGGTGTCAGTGACCGAGAGGCCATGGCACCCACCGCAGCCTCCCTGATACGATCGGTAATGGATCTAACGACGAGCAGATTGACATCAGCCTCCAAGAGGGCCGTTCTTATCTCCTTTAAGGCGATCTCCACATCGGCCTCAGATAGGCGCGCTTTGCCTCGGATCTTCGACAAGGCGTCTTCAAGTCGCCCCCCAAGTGATTCAAACATTTCCACTCCTCTGCTGAATGATCTCTGAATCGATCAACTTGCAATCACCTACGAGACGTCCCCAGTAATTTCATTGACGAAAGCTACGGGGTCAAAAAACGTCATGTCTTCTACCCCTTCTCCAATGCCCACAAACTTTATCGGGATCTTGAGCTTCTCTTCTACGACGAAAGCTACTCCTCCTTTTGCAGTTCCATCCAATTTAGTAAGAACGATGCCAGTAACCTGAGCGGCTTCGCCAAATCCTTGAGCTTGGACAAGACCGTTTTGGCCAGTGGTAGCATCTAATACTAAGAGCACCTCTGAAACCGTTCCTGAGGCCTTCTCAGCTACTCGCCTTATTTTACGTAGTTCGTCCATCAAGTTCTGACGATTCTGCAATCGGCCAGCCGTATCTGCAAGAACACAGTCGGCTCCTACTGCGGTCGCGTGAGAGATGGCATCAAACACTACAGAAGCTGGATCAGCGCCAGACGAACCTTTTACCACCTCAACCCCGGATCTTTTAGCCCACATCTCAAGCTGTTCCGCTGCTGCAGCTCGAAACGTATCGCCCGCCGCAACAACAACCTTTTTTCCCTGGCTGGACAGTAGTGCTGCTAACTTACCAATTGAAGTTGTTTTCCCAACTCCATTTACCCCGACGAACAGTATGACAGCAGGTGGCGCTACATCAATGTTAAGATGACGATCTTGGCGCTCAAGCTTTTTTATCATCTCGGCTCTCAACAGACCTAAAGCAGCATCCGTCGAAGTAATACCTTCACGAAAAACCTTGTCCTTCACGGCCTCAACCAACTCCACCGAGACCTCGACCCCGACGTCGGACAAGATAAGAGCCTCTTCCAACTCAATCCAAAGCTCTTCGCCAAGAGCTCGCCTCGACCGCATTCTTGCCAGAGCTGCACCCAAGAGCGAGCGGGACTTGGGAAGCGACCCATCGATGCCCCGACGGTGTTCGACCACCTTTTTGTCGTCTTCTGTTTGGCTCGAGACCACCGTTCCTGAGGCGTGCATCCCAACCTCAGGCTCTTTTGTAACTCCAAGTTGGAGTCCATCTCGTCTCCTTGGCCAGAGAAAATAGACACCCACCGCGCCAAAGATCAAAATAACCACTACTACTACGACTGCAATACTCATACCAGATTCAGAATAGGCATGACTTGGTCAATTTGAAGCACTCAAGGAAAAGAAGTGCCAACATCGAGAGACACTCATTGTCCGGCCTCCGTTTTTTGTGCGAAGTCATTTTTGACAGAGCTCATATGGCTATTAATTCAAAGATCATCACGATTCGTTTCTTAGCACGGCACATCAAAAACACAGGACGAGACGTCCTCATCATCCAGCCCCTTGGCCTAGCTCTCCAGAGAATATACTCAAATAAACGTCTATTCGTAGCTCTTAGTGATGCTCTCCGCCTACGACTGCAACGAGACACGAGCAGCGATAGATCCCTTCCTGGGACTATAACTCCAAGGTCACATCGGATCGAAAAATATAGGAAAACAGCTCCGAGTGTGTAATTGCAATAACCGTTGCATCAACAAACAGTTCGTTTATGAGATCTGCGACAACCCTCTCGTTCTCAGCGTCTAGATTTGCAGTAGGCTCATCGACAATCAACGTTCGACTGTTGCGGAGAAGGACTCTGGAGATGGCAATTCTCTGACGTTCCCCACTTGAGACACTTTTCGAACCCATTGAGATTTTGGATCTTATGCCATCTGGCTGCGATTCCAGCCAATCTTTTAGTCCAACTTTAAAAAGGACGTCATTGAGTTCCTCGGACGTTGCCGAAGGAGCAGCAATTTTAAGGTTTGCCTCAATCGTTGCATTAAATACGTAAGGGTCGGGACCAAGATATCCTATCTTTTCGGCTATAGAATCTTCAGAGAGAAGTCTGGTCGATACACCATTTAGGTAAATCTCTCCCGACGTCGGTAACCAAGCGCCAAGAATCAGCGAAGCTATCGTCGACTTTCCACTGCCACTTTCCCCTGTGATTAGCATGTGTTCACCTTTGCCGAGATGAAACGACAGTCCTTCTACCACAGTCTTTCGGCTTTGCGGATAACAAAAAGTCACCCCGCAAAAGCTTACATCAAGGCGTCCACAGCCTGTTAGCGTCACTGCACTTTTTGGAAATACCCGCTGTTCAAAGGACAACATCACATTCAAGCGTTTGATCGATGTCTGTGCCGAAACCATACGAGCGACCTCAACTGCAACACTGGACAGGCCCTCTAAGGTGCCCAGTAGCAAGAATGGAACGACCGCCACATACACCCCACCCAAGTTGTGATCTCTTACCTCAACTGCACCAATAGTAAAAGTGGCAACTAAGGCCACTGTCTCTAAGAATGCCTCAACCGAGGCCATAGCCGTCTGCCGGAAACCTTGACTAACCTGTAATCTGCCTAGCAACGTCGTCTCCTCTTTGAGTCGTCGCACTAAAGGATCTTGGGTTGCGATCAGCCTACGCTCGCTATAGGTATCAGACACCGAACTCGCACTACGATACGCCATAGATCTCACAGAGGTGATTTGGCTGGAGAACTTCTTGTGCGCCAAATAAAACACCACCGGAACGGCTCCGCCCATCATAACCATGACTGCCAGAGTTGCCAACCCAAAAAGTTCAGAGAAGGAAAACGCAACCACCACCGCAACTATCCCAGCAAAAAGCGTAGACAGGAACGGGCCGATGAGGCGCAAGAGAAGCGATTGCACCTCCTCCACATCTCCGTTCAGTGCTGCCATCAGGTCCGCAAATACTCCCGCTGACAGGCGATGAGGCACTACTGTTGAGAGAGATTCAAACAATCCCACCCTCACCTTTGACGCATACTCCAGGACCAAGTTATGTCCCACTAATCTCTCACCATATTGAGAAGCGCCTCGTGCAACTGCAAACAGTCGAACCGAACCAATAGCGACTCCAAGGGTCAAAATGCCAGGCTTTAGCGCGGACTTCGAGAGAAGATATGCGGAAAATGCAAACAGTACACCTGGAGATAGATAGGCCACCGAACCTAGTCCTATGTATCCAAGGACAGACTGCCTTTTTTCCTTATACAGCGCCTTCGCTATTTTAGCAAGCGACATCGTCCCTCACTAACCTCCGCCACGTGCTCAGACAAAGACGCAGCTAGTTTTGAATGAGTAGCAACTATCACGATTTTCTCACGAGACAGAGACTTGAGTCCTCTCAGAATCTCATCCTCTAACTGAGGATTCAAGTGTGCCGTAGGTTCATCGAAAACCCAAACGGGTCTTTTAGACACTATGGTTCTGGCTATTGCCAATCGCTGCCGTTCGCCGGAACTGAAGTTGGCTCCACCTGGTACGACTATTTGAGTCAATCTATCCTTCAGGTCAGATAAACCAACGAACTCAAGTGCCTCATAGATCTGCTTTTTGGATGTACTACTCTCATATAGTGCCAGGTTATCCCACAAACTTGCATCAAAAAATCCAGGCACAGCAGGCATGTACGCTATCTGGGACAACAAGAGAGGAAAAGCGCCGTCTTTTGACCTGACTACAATCTCGCCGACGAAGTCTGACTCACCGACCAACGCTCGTAGCAGAGAACTCTTCCCGCTGCCACTTTCACCCGTCACCGCAAGCCACCGACCCCTTTCAACTACCACCGAAAGTTGTAGTGCGATGGATCTCTCGACGACGACGACACCAAAATCACGAAACTCAAGATCATCAAACTCAAAGTGGACTTCACTGTCGGTCCGTGCATCATCAAAACAAACTCCTGTGAAAAGTTCTTTGTCCTTATTTACGATCGAGTCAATTCGATCTAGAACAGCTACTGCATCTTGTGAGGCGTGGAACTGCAAAGCCGCTCCTCTAATTGGCGCAAATACCTCAGGAGTCACGAAAAGTATCGCGGCACCTGCACGTAGAGTAAGTCCCCCATCGTTCAGTCTTATACCTATCGACACGGCGACCACCGCCACTACTATTGAAACCAAGGTGTCAAGGGCGACTCCTGACGCGAAAGCTATCTGCAGTACCGACAGCGTCGATCTCTTGAGTTCCGTTGCCGCTTTTGATATGGAGGTAATCTGCACTTTCGCCTTGTTGAACGACTTCAGCGTCCCAATACCCTTCAATGTATCAAGATACAAGGAGTTGAGTCGAATGGTCACGTCAAGCTTCTCCACTGCCTTATCTCTTGTGGCTCGGCCGATCACTACCATAAGAACTGGAAGAACCCCCAGGCCGATGAGAAGTTCAACAAAGTACAAGAGACCTTGAGACAACACGAAGAGCAGTAGGAGTGGGGTGACTGTGATGGATCCCACCAGTACAGGTAGAAGTCTCTGTACATAACCGATAAGAGAGTTTGCTCCGTCAGTACTTAAGTATCCCAGTTCAGACTCCGCCACGACGTTATCTTTGCTGTATTGAACAAGGGTAGATCTGTATTGATCAGCGAGATCGGCACCCACTTTGAGCGCAAATAAGTTAGCGATCTGCAAGACTCCCAGTCTCATTAAAAATAAGATTCCAAAAAATACTACGGACCGGATCGCACCAAGAGGTTCTTTCGTCAAGACAACCTTCTGCAAAATGTCGCCTATCTCCAGACCACATAGAGCAAGAAATAAAGCCGAAGTCACTTCACAGACTACGACAACTCCTGATAGAAGTAGTCTCCTACGGCTATGATGAAGAACTCTCGCATCTAAGGGAGGCGACATGGTTGACATGTACTTCCTTCTGCCTTTGGCCGAGGAACCGTCTTTCTTTTAATGTCCACTTTGATGCCCGAGTAGTTCTTTAGGTCGGATCCTTTTCGGCATTGGTGGAACTATCAGGTGTGGGAAGCGTAATTCTCTTGCGAAAAATCCAATAAGACCAGGCTTGATAGGCAAGTACAAAAGGGGTAAAGATAAGGGCAACCACTGTCATAACATGAAGCGTATAGGGTTGCGACGCTGCCCTAACAATACTTAGTGAGTATCTAGTCGCCGTAGACGACATCATGACATCTGGATAAAGCGTCATAAAGATGGTCGCCGTTATCGCTACTATGGCAGCTCCCGTAAATATAAAGGCCCAGCCAAATAGCTTCTCGCGGGCTAACCACGATACCGACGCAACCATCAAAAAAGCAGCTACCGGGATGAAACCTGGCACGTCACCAGAGTGACCATCGCCACGAGCAACGAAATAGGTCCAAGCCAAAAAGATAAGCAATACCACAGTTGTCACCGGAGCAACCTTCTTGAGCGTCTTTATAACCTCGTCCTTTAGATCCCCAGTAAGCTTCAAAGATAAAAAGAGCGCTCCATGCAGCAAAAACACTGCCGTAGTTGCAAGTCCAGTAACCAAAGCATACGGCTGTAAGAGATCGAAGAAGTTTCCCGTGAACGTTCCCGAGGCATTGAGTGGTATTCCATAGATTAGATCTCCAAAGGCAACACCCCAGAGAAATGCCGGAACCAATGACCCGAAAAATATCACTCTATCCCAGTTGCGTTTCCAGTTGTTCGAGTTTCCCTTGCCTCGGTATTCAAAAGCAACGCCTCTTATGATCAGAGCAACCAATAGAACAAAAAGTGCCAGGTAAAAACTCGAGAACATAGTCGAGTACCATAAGGGAAATGCCGCGAAAGTAGCTCCTCCAGCCACAATCAGCCAGACCTCGTTTCCGTCCCAGGTAGGTCCAATTGCATTGACCAGAGCACGTCTTTCTAGGTCTGTCTTGGCCACAAAGGGCATTAGCATACCGACACCAAAGTCAAAGCCTTCGAGGAAGAAGTATCCAGCCCACAAAAGTCCAATGAGGATAAACCAAAATAGTTGAACTCCACTTACATGCATCGATCGCTCCTTAGTAGATCAAAGAGCCAAGCTCTTCTTCCTCGTCATGACGAGGCTCTCCCGCCTCGGCGCTCTCACCTATTGCTTGAATCTCCTTTTTTGCGTATCGAAACATCAAAGATAGATCAACAGTGGCAAGCACTCCATAAAGCAAGGTAAAACCAACAAGCGTGATTCCTACATCAAGAGCCGAGAGATGTGAAACGGCTTGTGATGTCTTTAGCAGTCCGTACACAACCCATGGCTGGCGGCCTGTCTCTTGGAAAATCCATCCCGTCGTGTTGGCGATGAAAGGAAGAGGCATAGCGGCTATAGCCGCCCGTCTAAACCACTTGGAGTCGTCCAAGCGCTTCTTGCGCATTAGATACATTCCCCATGCTCCAAGTGCTAAGATTGCGACACCAATTCCTGCCATAATCCTAAATGACCAGTAATCCAGCCATACTACGGGCACGTAGTTTCCTTTTCCATACTCTTTTTCGTACTTAGCTTGGAGCTGATTAATGCCCTGAACCGTTCCGTTCCACCTATCGGTAGCCAAAAGCGATAGTACGTGTGGAAGTCCCACCTGAAAGATAACCTTGTCCTTCAGATTGCCGATGGTAAGGATGGACTCCGAAGCTCCCTTTGCTGTATTATAAAGTGCCTCACCAGCCGCCATCTTCATAGGCTGGTCCTTCACCATGACTTGACCCTGTACATGTCCATCCAGAGCCATCGCCAAGGAGGATACAAACATCACGATCAAAGCAACTCTGGCGCCAAGGGCAAACACTTCTTTTGTCGCGCTACGTTTCATTTGATAAAAAGAGATACCTAACATTAGCGCCGCCGCAGTCATGGCGGCTGCCAACAGAGTGTGGAACAGCGTCACTAAAAAGAGCGGGTTGGTGAGGATAGCCCAAAAGTTCGTCATAATAGCTTGATTCGTCGCTTTGTCGATTGAGTAACCAACAGGGTGTTGCATCCACGAGTTAGCGGCCAAGATAAAAGCTGCAGAGAGTACAGTACCCAATGACGCCATCCAGATCGACAACAAATGGATCCTCTCAGAAACTCTGCCTTTGCCAAAGATCCAGATTCCCAAGAACGTCGACTCCATAAAAAAGGCCAAAAGACCCTCTATTGCCAGAGGTGGTCCGAAGATATTCCCCACGAAGGTCGAGTACTGGGACCAGTTCATTCCGAACTGAAACTCCTGTACGATTCCGGTAACTACACCTATGGCAAAGTTGATAAGGAACAACTTCCCAAAAAAGCTGACAAGACGCTCGTATCTGGGATCCCGAGTCTTTAAGTGCGCACTCTGTAAGATCGCCACCAAAACGGAAAGACCTATTGTCACCGGTACAAAAAGAAAGTGATATATGGTTGTCGTGGCAAACTGCCATCTGGACAACAACAAGGTCAAGTTCCCAAAGATCGGATCCATTGATGAAAGCTCCCATTCAATCTATATCAAGCTAATCCTAAATAGCTTGATTGTCATCATTGGGATCTATTGAGCCGTTGTTCACACTTTTCTCAAAAGTTACATTCAGCATATTATTACATGATGCAGGTTCATCCATTGGATTCCAGTTCTACGAACCTTTGGTTGTAGCTACTTATCTGTTGGAATGATAAGAACCTCTAAGTTTTAAACGCTGAAAATAGCTGGGAACACACTTTGAGACCTTGCCAGGCAACTTTTTAGATAAACTCTTCCTCATAACGAGAGACTTCTTCCCTGATGACATGAGAACTGCCTTTGAAAGTGGTGGAGATACCTACCAAGACATCAGCAATCTCCATGGTACGTTTTTGATGAGTAACCACGATCATCTGAGTGCGAGTTCGAAAGTCATTTAACAGATCAATAAAGCTTGAAAGGTTTCGGTCATCTAATGCAGCCTCAACCTCATCTAGAACAATAAAAGGAGTTGGTTTGGTCTCAAATATCGCGAACAAAAAAGCGAGTCCGACCAACGATCGTTCTCCACCTGAAAGCAGAGAGAGGCGTCTCACCTTCTTCCCTGGTATGACCACGTCAATATCTACCTGGGACTGAAGAACATCCACGCTATTGTCAATTCGCAACGAGCCTTGTCCACCAGGAAAAAGCTTTTGGAAGAATTGACCGAAGTTACTATTCACACTTGAAAAAGAATCGGAAAAGGAGCTTCTCATCTCTTCGTCAAGCTTGGAAAGCAAGGATCTGAGTTCTCTACGCGTGGATTTCACATCAGAAAAGTTCACTTCAACCTGTTGAAGTTCGTCTTTGAGGGCCTCAAGCTCTAATGCTGCATACGGATTAACCGCCCCTAGCTCTTTGAGTTTGGCATCTGTTCTTGCTAATTCATCCTTAGCTGTCGTAGCAGCGACACCTTCAACGGGTCGGGCGCTCAAGACCTGAGACAGAGTTACTCCCAAGTAGCGCGAGAGCGACTCCTCGTTGAGTTGTTGTGTCAGAACTACCTTGTTCAAGTTCTCTTCCACCTCGGTAAGTTGCACTGTAAAGGTAGCCAGATCCTTCTCGAGGGAAACGGCTTCGGACTCTAAAGTTCGTCTTCTTTGCATCGTTTCTTTGGCTTTTTCTTCCAAGATATCGACTTTATGGCTAACCATATCTAAAGTAGATCTCACGGCCACCAAAAACTCTTGGAGCCGACTTCTAAGAGATGAAGCAAGCTCAATCTCAGCGTTAAAGGTGGCAAGCTGTGCGTCGCGTTCAGCCTTCATGTTCTCGTAGACTTCCACCTCTTCCTTTAGATCTTGGTCTAGCTGTCGCATCGCTTTCACATCGGACTCAACCTCTATCGCTTTTAACCGAACCTCGCTCTTGAGGGACTCTATCCTCCGGCGTTGCACATCGTACTCATTCCGTTGTTTTCGAAGGTTAGAGACTCTTTCTTCTTTGTCCTTGAGCTCTTGAGAAAGCCTCGCCAATTCATCCGTCAAGTCTTGGAAAAAAGCCTCATCGAATGAGGATCTGAAGTCCTCGAGTTGCAGATGGAGCCGCTCCCGCTCTTGGACGAGAGACTCAAGTCGATCCGTGAGGACAGAGTGCTCTCTGGCGAGTTTTTGCTCTTTAACCCTAAAGTTTTCTGCCTCCTTCTTCTCTTTGTCTAGTCGCGCAGCTAGGGCATCAAAGTGCTTGTCGACCTCTTCTTGTTGGCGTTCAAGATGATCGACCTCTTTTCTTTTTACGTGTCGCCTTGCTTCGAGATGAGCCACTCGAATAGCTAGGGCCTTGTCGCCTCGTAAAGAGATCTCTGCCTGTACCTTGGAAAATATATGACCGTCCTTCGTTACCGCTTTGAGAGTAGGAATCTGAGAGATTAACTGAGCCCCTTCTTCGTAATCCCTCACGACACACACATCCCCAACAAGGTCAAGAAGTACCGAGACATCAAGTTCCATGACGGGAAGCTCGGTCCGTACCTTTAGCGAGCTTGAGAGCAGCAGGATATCTTGCGGAAACGCTGCCGTATTTCTTCTTCTATTTTTTGCCAACTCCGCTAAAAACTCCCGCGAGATCACCAGTCCAGAGGTACCTTCTTCACAAAGAATCTGATACTTCGCTCTTAAATCTTCTTCATCTCTTGCTACGATCGCCTGAGACAAAGGGCCTAAGGCGGCTTCAAGGGCAAACTCCAAACCCTCAGGAACCTCATAGAACTCGAGCAAACTCTCGGCAATAAACTTTTTCGAGTCTGATTGAGTTCTTTCTCCTTGGAAAGTTCGAAGAGCTGCAATCTCTGCCTCCAAAGAGGCAAGATCGGCACGCACGACTTGAAGTTCCTCCAGTCTCTCGTTTCTTTGGGCTCGTATCCTCTCTCGGTCTTTGGTGATATCTTCTATCAGCACATGAACCTGATCTAGTTGAAGCTGAACCTCATCTTTTAAACCTCCAACTCTTTTCTTTTCAGCGGCAAGTTCCTCAAGCCGTGCATCCGCTCTATGTAGATCTTCTCCGAGCAACCTCCGTGCTGATGCCTCCTGGTTTTGTTGTGCCTTTTGGGACTCCAGCGTGGAGCGTCTATCAAGCAGATGCTTTCGTATTGCATCTATCTCTTCTTCCAAAGCTCCAAGGTCGCTAACGTCCGGCGCAACTACATTTGAAGATATTTCCTTCAGTGCTTGTTCCCTTTGGAGCAGGTCTTGGCCTTCACGCTTAAGTTTCGCCTCGAGTTCGTCTTTTGTTCTTTGGATCCTGCGCACTCTTGCCGAGTCCAGTTCGCGAGCTAAGTACTCAACCCTTTGTTGTAAAGATGAGATACGTTCAGAGATAACCAGCTCTCTCGAGGCTAACTTGGACTCCAAGTTGACGACTCTCTCTTTGAGCCGGGTCGATACCTCAAGTTCTGGTGAGTTGTCAAAGTCCACAAGTTCTTTCAGTTCAGAGCGGATCTGATCGTAACGACTTTTCTTTTCACCACCTACGCGCCTTATGGTATCTCTGTGTTCTCTGAGGTACCTTTCTCTGTCTTTGAGTTCATCTATCTCCATCTTTGCAATCCAAAGCGACAAAGATCTTTGTCTACCAATCAGTTCATCCCTCAGACGGGCCGACTCATACTGTTTTTCCAGTGGCTTAATTCTGCGTCTTAGGTCCCTCTCCAACTTCGATATCTGCTCAAGATCGGCATCGACCTCAAGAAGGTGCTTTAAAGCAACGTCTCGACGTTTCTTGTATCGGGTAATCCCAGCGGCTTCTTCTAATATGACCCTGATCTCCTCAGGGCGGGCGTTTACGATGTCATCGATCTCACCTTGGGAGATAATGAGGTGTTGGCTCTTGCCAACACCTACCTCACCAAGTAAATCAACGAGCTCGTTGAGGCGGCAGCTAACGTCATTCAGCTTGTAACTACTTTCTCCTGAACGGAAAAGGCTTCGAGAGATAGACACCTCGTTCAGTTTTAAAGAAAGAGCTTCATCTGAGTTGTCAAAGGTGACAGATACCTCCGCCCTGCCAAGAGGTGCCCTATTTTCAGATCCCGCAAATATAACGTCTTCCATCTTTGAAGAACGAAGTTGTTTTGGCCCTTGGGCACCCAACACCCAAGCTAGTGCATCGACGACGTTTGATTTCCCTGATCCGTTGGGTCCTACGACAACAGTTAGCCCCGGAGAGAATCTCACCCGAACCGGGTCCGCAAACGACTTAAATCCCTTGATGGCCAAATACTTTAAATACATAACCCCGTCTCGAAACACTCCCCTTCGCCAAGATAGCTCAGCTTCCTAAGTTATTGGTTCATTGCCGCTACCTCTGGCAGTTCTGGCAATAGCTAGAGTACCTTCCACAAAGCTGAACTCGTACTATCGTAGAACCACAGTTGCCACATGCTTTCCCATGTCGACCATAGACAAGAACCCTTTGTTGATATTCACCAGGCAAGCCAGCAAGGTCTAGATAGCTTTTATCATTCAAAGACGACCCGCGCATACTGATAGCCTCGTTAAGGACCTCTTGGATCATATGAACTATAGTCTCTATCTCCAATGTATTCAAAGAACCAACCCGTCGTGTAGGTTTCACATGAGCCCGAAAAAGAACTTCATCACTGTAGATATTGCCTAATCCGGCCACGACTCCTTGATCCAACAAGACTGACTTTATCGGTCGCTTGGAGTTCTTTGTTACTTCAAACAAGGCTCTTGAAACACCTTTTGGATCAAAGATGGGATCGACACCAAGTGTCATAGAGAGTGAGCCAGGACGACCATCCTGATCCAATTCATCTTCCAAAAAGACCTCTCCAAAGGTGCGGGGGTCCCAAAACACCAACTCTTGCGCGCCAAAACGGAGACGTAACTTTGTATGATCCTTTTCACAGTTGAGCAAAGCGGCTTTTCGTACGAATCGTCCTGACATCCCAAGATGCACCACTAAGTAGTGCTTGACATTGGTTGCAGCGCTGCCAAAGCCAATTAGTATGAACTTCCCGTATCGAGTTACCTCCACAAGGACAAGACCCTCCAAGGCTTCTGCAATCTCTTGAGATGTCCATAAAGACCTACGCAAAGTACGCTTCCCAAAGACGGCAATCTCGTCTAAGACAAGACCGGAGAAGTACTGCGACAGATCCCGACGTATCGTTTCAACCTCTGGAAGTTCAGGCACCTACCCCTCCCCCTTACCATGAAACAGACGATCAATGGCATTCATCGCCGCGTTTTGTTGTGCCTCCTTCTTGGTTTTGCCCATTCCGTAACCAACAGAGGTATCATCAACGAAGACGACAGACATAAACGTGCGGTCATGGTCTGGGCCGATCCATGAGTCCTCGTATCTAGGGGTACCGTTCATCTTGAGACTGGCTAAGCGTTCCTGCAGATCAGACTTAAAGTCCCCTAGAACCTCATCTGGTAGGCTCTGCTCGATCAACGCACCGAAAACTTTGAGTACGAATCTCTCAACCTCCTCGATCCCCAAAGAAAGGTATATGGCCGCCACGAGAGCTTCAAGACCATCCGCCAACATGGAGGAGCTCGCAACGCCTGAATCGCCCACATCTCTGGGTATAAAACGTAGTCTGTCTTGCAATGAGATCTCAGTAGCGGCTTCCGCCAACGCCTGGGTACCTACAACGGCGGCTCTGATCTTGGTCATGCGACCCTCTGAGAGATCTTGAAAGTTGCGAAAGAGAAACTCAGTAACGACAAGTTGTAAAACTGCATCCCCAAGAAACTCAAGGCGCTCGTTAGAGTCCCCTTCCAACTTCGCGGCCGACTTGTGAGTCATCGATTGAAGAAACAGACTTGAGTTCAAAAACTTCTCTGGGAGAAGATCTTCTAGCTTCAAGATAGCGACTTTATGTAATCAAATGTTTGGCTAAACGCCAAGCTTATCAACGACGTAGTCTACGGCATCTTTCATAGTCTTTAAATCCTCTAGTTCATCGTCTTCGATCCTAAAAACGCTTTCACCTTTTGAGAACTCATCTTCAATTGCTTCCACAAGTTCAATTAGAGCCAAGGAGTCGGCGTTGAGATCCTCGCTGAAGGAAGATCCTTCGTGTATCTTAGAGGGATCGATCTCCAAAATATCTGCCAAATGGCCCCGAATTGTCTCAAATATTTGTTGACGAGTCAACTCTTGCACCTTGATCTCCTTGTGTGTAGTGCTGCTTTAAAGTGGACGCAATAGCTTCCACTAAATTAAGTCGTACGATCTTGTCCGCCTCAACCACTGCATTGTATATTGCCTCAGGCCCCGACGAACCATGACCTATCAGACAAAGACCATCTACACCCAGCAATGCTGCTCCTCCATAGGTATCTGCGGAGAGCTCCGTTATCAAAGGTGCAAGACGCGGAAGAGCCGTGTCCAACAGCGTGTCTAGCTCGTCTTTGGGCGATAGAGCTTTTAGAGCAGCCTTAGCAAAGGCTCTCATCCCGCCTTCGAGAGTCTTGAGCACAACGTTGCCTGTGAAGCCGTCAGTAACGACAACGTCCACGGTTCCTGCCATCACATCGCGACCTTCACAGTTGCCAATAAAGTTGATCACCTTATCCTGTATTAGCAGCTCATAGGTCTCTTTAACTAAAGAGTTTCCCTTTCCAGGCTCCTCTCCTATGGAGAGGATTCCTACTCTTGGTGCCTTGATATTGAACCGAAGCTCCGAGTATATAGATCCCATGATTGCGAACTGCACTAGCCACTCTGGCGTACAGTCCGAGTTGGCTCCTGAATCCAACAATATAGTAGGAACGTTGAGCCCTGGCCTAGGAATGGTTGTCGCGATTGCTGGTCTAGAAACCTTAGAGATTCGGCCCATCTTAAACAACGATGCTGCCATTGCCGCGCCAGTATTTCCCGCAGAGAACATCGCTGAGGCCTCGCCGTCTCTGACGGCTTCAGCACAACGAACAATCGAAGAGTCTTTCTTGCGTCGAACCGCATAAGCGGCATCTTCGTCCATATCTATGACTTCGTTGGCCACTAGAACTGAGACATTCGACAGATCCTCGACCATAGCGACCGCCTCATGCGTCCCTATAGCTAAGATTGGAATATCTGTCTCTTTGGACACTCTCTCCAATCCTTCAACTACTACTGAGGGCGCATGATCTCCCCCCATGAGATCAATTGCAATTGGTTTCAACTAACGCCACTACTCCACTTCAACAGCTTGACGACCTTTGTAGTATCCGCATGTCGGACACACATAGTGAGGTCTTTTTATTCCACCGCAGTACGGGCAAGTACTAGACGATGCCACATCTAAACGCCATGCGCTTGCTTTACGACTTGCTGACTTCGCCTTGGAGGTCTTCTTCTTAGGAACAGCCATCTATAGTTTCTCCAGAGTTACGTGACTTACGATAAACCACAAGGAAATAAATCTAGCCGGAGTTGCTCCATTAGCCATCCGAAAGGGAGCGAAGTTTACCCCATCTTGGGTCAATATCGTCTTTTATGCAGCTGCAACTTCCCTCGTTAAGATTTTGTCCACATGTCGCACAGAGCCCCTTACAGTCTTTACGACATAAAGGTACCACTGGTAGTTCAAGTACAATGAAGTCCTTTATCAGCTCTGTCAAGTCCAAAATCTCGCCATCAAAGTGGTAACTGTCGTCTTCACCCGATCCTTGAGGTTCAAACAGCTCTCGTACTTGTACTTTTATCTCACCTGAGGCCTCCTCCAGACACCTAACGCAGGAACCCTGCCAACGCGTTTGGATCACCGCATTTACCAAGAGACCTTGGTGGACCGACTCTACGAGACCTTTAACCGTGACGATTTCATCCTCATCTACCTTGGAAAACGTTACGAAAGCATCCTTGATTGTACCTTGTAAGTCAAAATACAAGGGACTTGACGTATCTCGGAGAAGCTTGGTTACACCAACTGCAAAAGGTTTCATCGACTAACCCTTATCTTGATCGAAAAAATCATCCTCAAGTGATTCATTAGGAGCCACTATTGACTTCGAGGACTCTCGGACGGTAACCGATGTTGCAAGTCTTTCCCTGCCTGCATTTACCGCTTTCAAGGTATTGACCAACGCAATCTCGAGCGCTGCCAATCGCTGATCCGCATAGTCTTCCGCCTCGAAACGCATCTTAGAGGCCTCTTGTTTTGCCTCTTGAATGATGTGGCGAGCCTTTGAATTTGCCTGCCGGACCACCTCAGTTTTTGACACGAAGCCCTCTGCCTGAGATCTGGCTGCTTCCAATATCTCCTCTGCCTCCAAGCGGACTCCCTCGAGATAGGACTCCTTGTCTCTTAGCAGTCTTTTTGCTTCCATGATTTCGTAAGGAATGTGCTCGAGGGCTTCATATAGAACCTCTAACAAGTCATCTTTAGAGATCATGACAGAAGAGGACAGAGGAACTGACTTCGCAGACTCAACCATCTCAACTGCTGTTCGCAAGAGATCCACGAGTTCATCTCGCGAGTTGGATATCAACTGGTCACTTGGAGGCAAATCGTCAGACATCACCTATCACCGAATCTGTTTGAGAACTCCTTGGCAACTGGGCCCGGTACCATAGACGAGATATCCCCACCATACTGCGCCACCTCGCGTAGAAGCTTAGACGCCAGAAAACTATACTCGGACGAAGTTGGAATAAAGACGGTATCTATGCCAGACAGCTGTCGGTTCATCTGAGCCATCTGCAACTCTGACTCAAAATCTGATACAGCCCTAAGTCCACGAACGATCACGGTCACATCTAGAGCCCTTGCCAAATCAACCACCAACGTTGAAAGCGAGACTATCTCGACATTTTTCAAGTACGCAGTTGACTCCTCGATGAGACGTTTCCGTTCATCGAGGTCAAACATCGGGCTCGCCTTTTGAGGATTCCTCATAGCCGCGACGACAACTTGGTCAAAAAGTTGTGAAGCCCGTTCCACAACTTCAAGGTGCCCGTTATGAAATGGATCAAAGGACCCAGGAAATAGAGCCTTTTTCAACAATTACCACCTTTGATCTCTATGGGACTCAAAACTGTAACCACACTTCCACCGTAGCGCTTACATTTCACCGTCACTCTATCTACTGGAGGATTGATCTCTCGGTCTGACTCAAGCACCAAAATAGCTCCTTTTGGCAATAGCTCTAGTAGGGATTGCCACTGCGAAAACTCATACGGTGGGTCACAAAACACTAGATCGAATACATCTTTATCCTCTTCGTCAAGGCGTTGGAGGTACTCCATCGCATTTGCACGAACCAGCTTCGATCGATTCATAACCCCAAGCCTTAAAATATTTTGTCGAAGTACTCTCGAGGCTTTCGGTGACCAGTCCACAAAGGTAACTCTTGACGCTCCACGCGACAGTGCCTCAAGACCCAACGCACCACTTCCTGCATATAGATCAAGAACAGTGGTGTTGGTCAGATCATAACGAGAAACCAAAATATCAAAGAGAGATCCTCGGACTCTCGCTGTCGTCGGTCTAGTCGAGGATCCCTGAGGCGCGATTAGTCGTCTCCCTTTATCACTTCCGGACAGGACCCTCACAAGCGTTCACTTTACCACCTAATACACTTCAATGCGACAGGGCGTCTCAGGATTGAGCTATCCGAGAAAGAGGTATTTAATATCCTCGTCTTTGAATAGTTCTCGAATCTCTTCTTTTAGTTCTGCGGCATGGGAGAGCGTTGGGTCTTTGGTGATCATTTTTTCTGCGACTTGTCTTGACTGGGGCACGACCTCGCGATCGCGTAGTAACGACGCCAGCTTGAGATCGTTACTTCCTCGCTGTTTCGTACCAAATATAGTACCTTCACCACGTAGCTCCAGATCCTTCTCCGCCAGGTAGAAACCATCTGAAGAACGTTCAAGTGCCTTCAGCCGCTCTTCGGCCTGTTCCCGCTGAGCTTTGGACAGCAGGTAACA
>JAJYGA010000112.1 GCA_021785255.1 Actinomycetes bacterium | reverse complement strand
GTGGGGAACACACTTCTGGTCACCGTCGTATTTTGTCGGATCAGCAGGAGGCGCAAGCCTGGATGTATTACAGACATACATAGAGAACCAAAGGAGACCGAGCTAATATGCGCCTATCCCTCCCCGCCCAAAAGACGGGGTTTCCCGGCGCGAGTGATGAAAATGCTTTCACTTTAAACTGTAACTAAATAGACGTCCAAGAAGTCTAACTAAAGGTATGTCATGTTAAATTTCGGTCATAGTCAGTGGATGGGGCAGGAGCAGTCATGTATAGTGACTGACAGTTCTTGGAAAGGGAGCCAAAGTTGATCTGTTTTGTATTTCCTGGACAAGGTTCTCAACGCGAAAAGATGGGTGAAGCTTGGACTGATCATCCTTCCTGGGAGTTGGTGGAGGAGGCATCGCAGGTAGCAAATCGCGACCTTGAACGTCTTCTTCTACATGCAGACTCCTCCGAACTATCTATGACACGCAACACGCAGATCTCTACTTTTTTGATGTCTATGGTCGCTTTAGACTCCATCGAAAGACTGGGGATCTCTCCACAGTTATGCGCAGGACACTCTCTCGGGGAGTACTCTGCACTCGTTGGAGCAGGTGCAATGACCTTTGACGCGGCAGTAAAACTAGTAGCGGAGCGAGGAGAGGCCATGCAGCTGGCCGCAGAGGAAAATCCTGGTGCAATGGCGGCAGTCCTTGGCGGTTCTGACGAGACAATAACGGAACTATGCGCCGCCACAGGCGAAGGAATATATATCGCTAACTACAACTCCGATGGTCAAACCGTTGTAGCGGGCACCATAGATGCCGTCGACAAATTAATGTCGATGGCTAAAGACTTCGGCATAAAAAGGGTAATAAGAATTCCTGTCGGAGGTGGATTCCACACCCCACTCATCAAGTCGGCACAGCCTAGACTCAAAAAGGCTCTGGGTGCAACCAGATTCTACGACTCAGATATTTCAGTAGTGTCAAACGTAGACGCCAAAGAACACTCGCGTGCCTCTGAGTGGCCATCGTTGCTTTTACAACAGCTATGTTCGCCTGTGCTATGGAAACAAAGCATGGAAGTTTTCAAAAAGATCTCCCCAAAGCTGATAATCGAGGTGGGTCCAGGTGGGGTACTGACTGGCCTGTTCAAACGATCCATGCCTGAGATTTCCGCTATCTCAGTATCTAAGCCTGAGGATCTCGAGATCCTTATTGAACAGGTTGCAGATCAGGGGCCTTTACATGAATGGGCAACGTATCACCATGGCGAACGCTTTTACTCCTCAGAACGATTGGTTGTCGCAGATTGCGCTGGAGTGTTTATCCCTGACCCGGATCTGATGATGACGGGTCCTGGGGCCAAGGTCGTCGTGGGGCAAAGCGTAGGTACTATAGGTTCCAAAGCCGTTCGCTCTCCTTTTGCGGGAAAACTTCAAGGAATGATAGCTCTTGACGGGGAGAGGGTAACCAAAGGACAACCCATAGCGTGGTTGCAAAGCGAGGAGAACTAGATGAGCACTCGACCTGGGTCAAGGATAGTCGGTATCGGGAGCGCTTTGCCGGAGCATGTGGTAACTAATGCAGACTTCGAAAAGAGGCTCGAGACCTCCGACAAGTGGATTACCGAGCGAACTGGAATCCGAGAGAGACGCATGGGAGGATCTACCTCTGAGCTTGCTATCGAGGCGGGAATGGGTGCGATTAAATCGGCTGGACTTTCCCCTTCGGATATCGACTTTATGATTCTCTCGACTACCACGCCAGATCAGACGGTACCGGCCACCTCGGCCGTTGTCTCTGACAGGATTGGGATCGCGGGTGGGGCTATGGATATAAATGCTGCTTGTGCAGGGTATGTATATGCATTAGTAGTAGCTAACTCTCTAATTGTGATGGGACAGAGGCGGATATTGGTTATCGGCTCAGACACGCTATCGAAAATAACTGACCAAAATGACCGATCAACGGCCGTGCTTTTTGCTGATGGGGCCGGGGCTGCCGTACTGGAGGCTACTGACAACTCGTCTTTGCTAGGGTGGGATCTAGGAATTGATGGCTCAGCCCAACCTATCCTTTATTGCGATCACGGGGGATACATGCAGATGGAAGGTCGAGAGGTGTTCAAACGGGCCGTAAGGGCCATGGTAGACTCAGCCAAGAGGGCCTTAGAGATGGCTAACGTAGGTCCAAGTGATATCTCTTTAGTGGTGCCACACCAGGCCAACATTAGAATAATCGAGGCCGCAAACGAGCGTTTGGGTATTGATATGTCCAAAACAGCCATTGTCCTAGACACAACAGGTAACACCTCCTCGGGCTCGGTTCCACTAGCGTTGCACGATGCGGTTAAAAAGGGAATGGTCGATCGAGGACAGCTAGTACTCTTCAGTGGTTTTGGCGCGGGCATGACATGGGCTTCCGCTGTTATGAGATGGGATGCCGACGCAATTGGGTGAGAAACTTTCTAAAAAGCACGTACTTGTTACCGGCGGGACGAAAGGTATTGGAAAAGCAACCGTCGAAACCCTCATGGAGCAAGGTTATTTCGTCTCGGCGACCTTCCGCAGCACCGAACCTGATCCGGCGCTCAAAGAACATTCCAACTTACGCACATTTAGATGTGACGTGACCAACAAAGAGGAGATAGAACGTGCTATCGCCGAGGCAACAAAAGAGTTTGGACCGATAAATTACCTGGTAGCCAATGCCGGGATGACAAGGGACACCTTGTTACTGAGGATGAAGGAAGAAGACTTTGACGAAGTCATCCAAACCAATCTTTATTCCGCATATAGGCTTACAAGAGCCGTCCTGCCAGCGATGCTGAAAGAGCGATTTGGACGCATTATCTATATATCCTCAGTGGTAGCACTCATGGGATCCCCGGGTCAGTTCAACTATAGCGCCTCCAAGGCCGGTCTGATCGGAATGGCCCGGTCTTTGGTAAGAGAGGTTGCAAGTCGTAACATAACTGTAAATGTCGTTGCACCAGGTGCGATTGACACAGAGATTTTTCGTGCAGCAGGAGAACAACGAACTACTTCAATCACGCAAAGCATTCCCTCCGGTCGAGTCGGTCGGCCAGAGGAAGTAGCATCGTTGGTCGGATATCTACTATCTGACAACGCAAGCTATATTACCGGAGCTGTCATTCCAGTAGATGGTGGACTTGCAATGGGAATATAAATTAAGCCGACGAACAGATACTGAATACTATTGAAGCACTGTAGGTGCGATTGAAAGGAAATGAACATGGATAGAGATGAAGCTTTTAGTAAGTTCAAGGACTGCACGGTCAAGGTTCTCCATGTAGAGCCCGAGAAGGTTGTCCCAGAAGCTACGTTTGCAGAAGATCTTGAGATCGACAGCCTTGATCTTGTAGAACTGGTTATGGCTCTTGAAGATGAGTTTTCCGTTACTGTTCCAGAGTCAGATCTTGAAGGCGTTGACACCGTAGGGAAGGCATTTGACCTCGTCTACGGAAAACTCTGATGCGCCTTACTTGGGACAGTAGTCATCCTGACGGTGGTTTACGGGCTACGCGCAAAGTCGCCGTGGTCGGCTTGGGGGTTGTATCTGTAGTAGGTATTGGCAAGGACCAGTTTTGGAAAGGTCTGTTCAAATCCTTCCCCGCCGGCGTTAAACACGTCGAGGACTTTGACCCTTCTCCTTGGCTAAACCCAAAGGAGTTGCGTCGTTACGATAGATTCAATCAATTTGGCATAGCGGCGGCTGACCTAGCCATGAAGGACGCGGGATCGCTCAACTTGCCGTCCGACAAGGTCGGGGTTTTTATGGGCACGGGCGTAGGAGGGTTGGAAAGCCTCGAAAACCAGATCATTCTGGCGCAGACCCGAGGGTACAATCGCGTTAGCCCATTTCTCGTGCCACTATTAATGACAAATGCCGGAGCTGCGTCAATTGCAATGCGCTTTGAACTTAGAGGTCCTTGTGAAACAACCTCTACAGCATGCGCCTCTTCAAACCATGCCATTGCAAACGCAGCTCACTTAATTGCCACAGGTCGATGCGATGCTATGTTAGCGGGAGGTCAAGAGGCCGCTATTACACCAGCAGCCACCGCAGGATTCACAAATATGACCGCAATAAGCTCTTGTGGAATCTCACGCCCATTCGATAAAGCAAGAGACGGATTTGTCCAAGCTGAAGGAGCTGGGGTTTTGGTCCTTGAGGAGTATGAGCATGCTATAAGTCGTGGTGCACATATCTATGCATTGATCGAAGGAACTGCATCCAATGAAGACGCCTATCACATTACAGCTCCCCTGCCTGGAGGTAAAGGCGCCGAAGCATGCATGCGTCTCGCCTTAGATGATGCAGGTATCACTCCCACTCAGATCACCCACATAAATGCACATGGTACTTCTACCCCCTTAAACGATCTGTCAGAGTCTCAAGCCATCTACTCGATCTTTGGTGATGACTGTCCGCCCGTTACGTCCGTCAAAGGAACGCTCGGGCATGCGCTTGGCTCTGCAGGCGCACTTGAAGCAATTGCAGTTGCACTCACTTACGAGAATGGAATGATTCCCGTAACAGCTAACACCAAGGAAGTAGATAGCCAGATGAAGATCGATCTAGTGACTGACAGTCCACGTAAGTTCGAATCAGGTTATGTCATCTCCAACTCCTTTGGATTTGGTGGGCATAACTCCTGTCTCGTCTTCGGGCCGGCCAGATAAGATCCGACCAGTGATTAACGGAGAAAGTTCTTCCGTTAATCACTGGTCCAACCCATCGATTTCTCAATTGAATCGACATCTGCGAGATACTCGTGTCAGATTACTTGCGTTACAAATAGCAGTCAAAGCACCAAGACAACCGGGTATCTAAGGACTTAAACTCACTCCCTTTGAGTTCTGCGTTTGCGTTACTATTGAATTCGTCGACTGACCCCTGCCGAAAGACATAGCCAAACCGCTAATAAGACAAATGACGACAATTGCCTTGGAAAGTCGGTTCAAGTATACTTCACCTTGGCCACTGGGAGACTCTGCGCTGAACCCTTCGTAACTCCCCACCAATTCATTTGGATCAGCACTATCGTGGTGCTCGTAATTGAATTTGTCTCCAAATAAACCGTCAGGATAAACTCCCGATAACATCAGCAACCATGCTTCGGTTCTAATAGAAAATCTAATTACGGCAAGATTTGCGTCGAACACTGACTTAGGCAGGTCACCTCTAACTAAAATCACCAGCCACTCAAAGAATCCAACCAGCGGCAGACCGGACATGCTGATTTGACCGATAAAAAGTGCCGGAATTGCGAGGATTAATCGGAACAGTATCGAAAGCCGGGGTAGTCTAGACGGGAAAAACTCTACCTCCACTTTGGACCCAATCCCCGAGCCCACTATGGGAGGGTGGGTGTTGGAGACGAAGTACAAGTACGTAAGCAATCGAGCGTGATAACCAATCAAATAGGCGTAAAGGTCAACTCCGAAGCGAGGTAGACGACCTAACCCCAACGCAATAATCCACACAAGAGGAGATGCCAGGAAAACAAACAGCAAAAGAGCCAGGTACACCAATAAATAAGGGATCACCAACAGGAATCTGAAAGCTATTGACCCCCTGTTGACCTCTGGTGAGTAGTCAACCTTTAGAACACTTCGCCTTGGTTCACCCAGTTCATAGACGTAGCTCACACCAATGAACACCTCCACTCAACTCATACGATTACTTTACTGCTCCTAAAAATCAAAACTCCGTTAAAGATCGGCTGTTTTTAAGTAGATTCTTGAAAACCCGTCAGAATATACAGGATTTTTCATGACCAGAAAGCTAATTGGCGCCAAAAACGGGGAGCAGGTAATGACACGGGCCTTGAGAAGATTCTTCGAAGCTTCTCAAGGGCACCCACTAACATTACACTGTGGCACTTAACGATGAACCATTGCAACACGAACAAGTAACTACGCTGGATTTCACTAACGACTTTGAGTTTGCTTCATTTTCTCCAAATGGACCCTGGAACCTTGACTTTAACAAAATTGAATGGCTACCGCTAACGTCACAGTTGCGCCCACGTTCAAAGGAACTCGTCCCGAGGTTGATACGGACCAGAAGACTGCCTCCTACCCAACGTGTCATAGGCACAGGCATAAGGTTAGGGTTAGCGATCTTTTTGTGGAAACTCCTCGACAAACCTAAGGGCGTAACCGCCTCTCGAACAGGAATGTCTCAGCGATTGCGGAAAGCCTTTGAGGCCTTAGGACCTACCTACATAAAACTCGGTCAGATAATCTCCGCCGGAGAAGGAATATTCCCAGAGGAACTAGTCCGAGAGTTCAAGGAACTTCGGGATCATGTGAAACCCCAGTCTTTTGAAACAGTTCGTCGCACTGTAGAAACTGAGTTAGGCATCGATCTCGAGGATATTTTTTCGAAGTTTTCCGAAACTCCACTGGCAGCTGCTTCTATCGCTCAAGTACACCTCGCTACTTTGCGCAGCGGTGAAGACGTAGTCGTAAAGGTACAAAGATCCAACGTCGCCGATCTGGTCAGAAGAGACCTAGCAGCTATGTCATGGATCGCACCACAACTCGTCGGTCGCATCCCAGTAACAGCTCTAGCTAACCCCCCCGCCTTCGTAGAGCTATTTGCAGAGACGATAGTTGAGGAACTTGACTTCCGACTTGAAGCTGCAAACATGTTAGACATCGCGAAAATTCTGGCAGAGACTGATCAACGGTCCATAGTTGTACCCAGACCTCATCCAAGGTACGTAACCAAAAAAGTGCTAGTCATGGAACGACTCTCTGGGTATGGCTGGGAAGATGTAACTTCAATGCAAGACGCTGGGATAAACACGCAAGAGGTTGTTCGGGCCGCTCTTATATCGTTCTTAGAAGGGGCAGTACTTTTCGGCGTATTTCATGGAGATCTCCACGGAGGTAACTTGCTCGTTCAACCAGATGGTAAAGTTGCACTCTTGGATTTTGGCATGACCGGAAGGTTGGAGGAAAAAAAGAGAGTTGCTTTCTTGAAGTTGATGTTTGGAGGTACCACCAATGACGTCAACATGCAAGTCAAAGCCTTAAGAGATCTCGGTGCTCTCCCATCAGATACCAATATAGAGGAGGTAATAAAGGATCTAGGACTCGATCAACCTACCAAGGATCCCACTCAAATGTCCCCCGATGAACTCATGTCGGAGATACGTGACATAACTAAAGCACTCCTTGGATATGGAGCGAGCCTGCCCAAAGAACTCATACTATTCGTCAAAAATATGCTATTTCTAAATGTTTCTATAGCGTTCTTAGCTCCCGACATCGACATATTCCAAGAGATAATGTACTTGGTAACGTATTTTACGTCCAAGTATGGTTCCATTATCACAGAAGAAATAGGTTTAAATGTCAATGAAGTTCCTATTGACTTAGAAGGATTTAAAGGAAGTCTTGGTCTAGATTCAAGTATCAACCAGATTACTTATCGCGAACTTCAAGAACGCCGCGAGTTGATTAAGGCAAGGATGGAAGAGCATAACCGTTCCAAGAAAACTAAAGGTTCCGCCTTTAAGATCAAAAAGGTACAGGCAAAGCTCATGTCGAGAAGATCTGTTCATTAGCTAAGGTCGCCTGCGTTGCGGTACTGCCACCACGGCACGGCTTTAGGTCGAGCATGAAAATGAAGGTGGTCAGGTATCTGTCGCATGTGTTCATCGATGTAGAACTCCATCTTGCCGTAGTACGTACCCGCTACTTCAGTAAGTGTCCCTAGTACACGTTGTCGACTTTCCTCGCCCAGTTCAATTTCATGTTCCCGTAGGACTACCATCGGAACTCCGCAAGATTCACATAAAACGACTACGACAAGTTCGTCTTCATAAAGCCACTCGGTAAGTCGCGCCAGTACGCACAACTCACACTCTTGGGTCACCTGTTTAAGAATCGATTGCCTTCCTGAGATCGGCCACAAAGCTATAAGCACCTCGCGGCCCTTCACCCTCCAGAACTCTCCTCACTAGCGCAGATCCAACCACCACTCCGTCCGCAACCTCCGATACAGCCTTCGCTTGTTCAGAGTTCGACACGCCAATTCCTACAAGGACAGGTTTATTAGTTATCGACTTGAGTCTTTTCGAGATCTCTATCGCGGACTTATGGAGTTGGGCTCGCTCGCCAGTAGTCCCCATCACGCCTATTGCGTAGACGAATCCTTCTGACGCTTCACATAGCAACTTGGCGCGATCATTCGATGTAGAAGGAGCCACGAGTTGAACTGTGTCGATATCAAGGTCCGTTGAGATTTGTCTCCAAGAAACACTTTCCTCAAACGATAGATCAGGGAAGATCGCTCCCGATACCGAGGCATCGATCATCCAATGAGCAAAACGTTCTTCGCCTGCATGGTGTATCAAGTTATAGTACGTCATAACAGCTATAGGTATGTCCAGCTCCAATGCACCAAGCGCACTAAGGATACTTATAGGCGTAGCACCCATACCCAGAGCACGTTGGGATGCTTCTTGAATCACTGGACCATCAATCATGGGGTCAGAAAATGGAATCCCTACTTCGACTGCATCGGCTCCAGCATCCACCACAGCGAGAAGTACCTCAATCCACTCCTCGCCTAGACCGCCGGTAATATATGGGATCAAAAGTTTAGATCCGCTCTTATGTTTCGAAGCCAAGGTATCGCTAAGTAAACTCATTTTTTGCCTAGCCTTGCAGATATTAAAGATGCCACCACTTCGGCATCTTTATCCCCGCGGCCCGACAACGTAAGGACAACGGTACTGTCTTTAGGAATCTCAGAACCAGCCTCGCGAGCCAAGTACGCCACCGCATGAGCTGGCTCAAGTGCTGGGACGATGCCTTCAAGTTGAGAAAGAAGGGTCACTGCTTCAAGCACCTCAGAGTCGGAGACCGTCTTATAAGACGCACGTCCTATGGATGCCAAATAGGAGTGCTCCGGTCCTACTCCTGGATAGTCGAGACCAGCAGAGATACTTTCCGCCTCTTGCACTTGTCCAAACTCGTCTTGCAACAAGTTAGATCTCATACCGTGAACTACACCAGGTGAGCCTCGACTGATAGCAGCGCCACCTTCGGGTTCAACTCCGATCAACTTAGCCTTGGTATCCACGAAACCCGCGAAGGTCCCCGCTGCATTCGAACCACCACCAATACAGGCAATGACAAAGTCTGGTGTTCCACCTTGTTGATTAGCGAACTGAGTCGCAGCTTCTTCACCGATAACTCTTTGGAACTCACGGACCATATACGGATAGGGGTGGGGTCCCATAACGGACCCAATACAGTAATGGGTAGTTTCTATCTCCGAGACCCACGCCCTCATTGCTTCATTAACTGCATCTTTTAGAGTTCGCGATCCCGATCCGACTGGAATCACCTCCGCTCCAAGCAACTGCATGCGAAAGACGTTCAGCGCCTGCCGTTTCACGTCAACCTCGCCCATATAGACTTGACAACTTAATCCAAACAAAGCGGCCGCTGTTGCAGTCGCGACGCCATGTTGCCCCGCTCCAGTTTCAGCGATAATCTTCTTCTTACCCATCTTCTTTGTAAGAAGAGCCTGACCAATAACGTTATTGATCTTGTGAGAACCCGTGTGCGTTAGGTCTTCACGTTTCAAGAACACATCAACACTCAACTGATCAGAAAGTCGCTTTGCATGCGTTAAAGGGGTCGGTCGTCCCGCATACTCCTGAAGAATATGTATGTACTCCGCTTTAAAGTCTTCATCCGACCAAAACTTCTCAAAGTATCTCTCAACCTCCACACACGCGCCATGAAGTGACTCTGGTACATACCTTCCACCGAAGTCTCCAAAACGCCCATTCTTTGGATAGTCCATTATGCCGCTCATCTGCCAGTCTCCCAATTATAAGGACCGAGGTCCTCCTCACCAAAATCGTCCAATCTGCCATTTTCTTCCGAATCAATTCCATCGAAACTTCGTGCTGCTTGGATAAAGCGCCTAAGCTTGAGTGGATCTTTTCGACCCGGCTCCATCTCAACCCCAGTTGAAACATCCACTCCATATGGCCGTAATCTTGAGATGGCATAACCTACGTTCTCTGGAGTTAGTCCGCCAGCCACGATCATTTTGGTTCTCTCGGGTACAGCTTCAACCAAAGACCAATCAAATACCTGACCAGAACCAGGTGAGGGAGAGTCAATGAGTAAAGACCAGCACTTATAAGCTTTAACCTTGTCCAGCCTTTCTTGTCCAGCTACTATGGCTCTTATTGTGTATCGCACTCTATCCGACACATGTTGAATCTCCTCTGGAAGATAGTTGCCATGTATCTGTGCTCCAGTGAGCCCCACGCCATGGGTTATCTCCACAATTTTTTCAGGTCGCTCACCCATAAAAACTCCAAAGGTCATTACCGACGATGGTAGCTGAGACAAAATAGCCTTTACCTCATCTGCCATCATCTGACGTGAAGAAGATGCAAACACAAAACCAAGGGCATCAGCACCCAGAGCAACACTCAAAAGAGCATCTTTGATGTTGGTAATGCCGCATATTTTTATAAACATCTACAAGACTCGCCTTGGTACTGTAGCAAAACTTTGAACTGTTGCATAGCTGCTCGAAGGCAACACTAAAGATTCACCCACCAAGACGGCGTCACATCCTGCACTTGCAACTCGTTCAATTTGGCTACGGTCAGAGATGCCCGACTCAACTATCTTGCAGATCTCCTCTGGAATATCCTCAATCAGATCTAATGCTAAATCGTAGTCGATCTCAAAGGTATGGAGATTTCGCTGATTGATGCCAATGATGTCAGCGCCAATTGACACAGCACTTTCGATCTCTTCGCGACTATGAACCTCGACAACTGCATCAAGACCTATATGCTTGGCAAGTTCATAAAGTTGCCTGAGCTCTGCGTTGGATAGAATAGCCACGATTAGTAGTACTGCCGACGCACCAGAAATTTTGGCATCATAGACATCTCGCGATGAAACCGTAAAATCTTTGCGAAGTAATGGTAAATCACACTTAGATCTAACTACCTCAAGATCTTGAAGAGATCCAGAAAAATATTGAGAATCCGTGAGAACAGAGATTGCCTTCGCTCCGCCACGAACATATCGCTTAACAACATCGTCCAAGTCCAATTTGTCATTCAAAACGCCCTTGGAAGGGGATTTTCTCTTTACCTCAGCAATCAGAGAGACAGACTCTGAAGCCATCAAGGCGCCTCTGAAGGAAGGAGGGCTTTTCGTGGATGATGCAGCACGATCTAGCTCGGCTAGATCTCGTCTGTCTAGACGAGCTTCTTCTCTATGAAACGCTGCGATATCGTCTAAATATGTACTCACATTGAAAAGCCTACTCACTATTACAACGAACGAATCGGCAAAGCTCAATAACTAAAACTGTTGGAACTACAGACACTCCGATCCACTTTACACCGTGCGTCACCGGGCCGCGCAATATTTTTTATGGCCATTGGATTGAACGAAAAGGAGCGCAATCCCCTTCTGTAAGGGAGGGGTCAAGCGACCTCATCCTTTTTAGGTCTACCTGGTTTACGTCCGGGGAGTCTTTGATTCTCGACATACTTCTTCACAATCTCCAGTGGTGCCCCACCACAAGATATAACAGCATATGAGGGCGATCAAAAGTGCTTTCCCCACAAAGCGTTCTGTACTTCCGGCCACTGCTTTTCCCGTACTCTCATAGCCGATAGTGTCTTCATGGACATCACCAGTCTCGATAGGGCAACTTTAGGTGAATAGCTAATCAACAGGTGAGCATGATCACCATCTGTCTCAAATGCATCGAGGGTGGTATCGAAGCGACCGCATACCTCGAAGAGCGCTGATCTAATCTCGTTGCTCACTCTATCGGTCATCACGGAACGACGATATTTAGGAACCAGCACGATGTGGGCATGCAATCGATAGACCATATGCCTTCCGTTGCGCCAATCATCGATCATACAGTGCAATATAGTACATAGCAATTACTGCTATTGTAGGATCGATATGGTTGCCAAGTCTGGATCGGACAGTGAAAAGACAAGGTACAGAACAGCCATTGTCCCCGTTACCTTATCCGGTGCCAACTATCGCCTAGCTCACAACTCATGCCATAGTGCAGCGCTACTGTGGAACCAGGCGGTTGACTTTGTCCATGCCCAGTGGAAAGCCA
>JAJYGA010000005.1 GCA_021785255.1 Actinomycetes bacterium | reverse complement strand
CTCGGTCTAAGTCTGGTAAAGCCTGTTGCTGAACTACAGAGGAGCCTTCACTAAGCCAAGTTTCTTTACGCAACTCAGCCAGCTCATGTGCTTGGGAGTTATACGTGATCTTCTGTGTACGGTATCTAACCCACAAGTTACGTTGTTCGAGCGCTAAGTTCCAGACGTAGCGAGCATCTGAGCAGTGGCGTATAAGAGTGGGTCGTTCCTCCTCTTTGAGATACAGGCGCTCACGTATGCTCATAGTGCTATTTTGCCTCGACGGTGTTACAGAGGTCGCTCGACCCCGCCCTTACAGAGGGGGTTTGCGCTCCCATTTGATCAATCCTGGTAGTTCGCTAAATATTGTTTTCCAAGCTTGACGTTTCTTGTGAACCCTGCCAGACGATCAATCTTGAGTTCGATACGATCGCGGATGTAGGAAAGTCCTGCGATTGATCTCGATATTAGAACGAGAGTCCCCTAAACCTAGAGGCGACTCTTCACCAAAGTATCGTTGGACATGCGAACGCGAACAGGGAAAAGTTTAGATTGTTTTAAAGTCCTAAGTGTCGAAACTTTGACTCCTGAGTTGCCAAAAGGCGATATGTTGTTCCAGAATGTCTGTGTGATCATAAAAGAGGGGGTAAGCTTACTTCGCTATGCGCTCAAGTGCCCAAAATACAGATGAAAAAAATAAGGTCCAGTTGACGATCGACATTCGAGAGGATGAACTCGCTCCATTTGTGGACCAAGCAATAAGGAAAATAGGTCGACAGGCGAGAATTCCAGGCTTTCGCCCTGGTAAGGCACCGAGAAAGGTGCTTGAAGCCCGTATTGGCCAAAAGGCCCTGCGTCAGCAAGCCATCGACGATGCTATGGAGACTTACTATAAAAGAGCTCTTTTGGACAACGGAGTCGATGCGATTGCGGCTTCGGGCATGGAGATCGTTGAAGGAGAAGACGGTGGAGACGTTCAAGTCTCGGTCTCTGTTGAGGTAAGGCCGGTTGTCTCCGTAGATGGTTATGACTCAATTGAGATAGAGATTGAACGTCATAACGTTACTGAAGAAGATGTCGATGAATACCTAAAGGTGCTGGCAGAACAGGTAGGACAACTTAAAGATGTTGAGCGCCCGAGTGAAGTAGGTGATACGGTAACTGTAGATCTGGTTGTACTCGTCAACGGTGTAGAGGATGACACTGAAAGCGTAAGTGACCTCACATTCCGTATCGGGCGTAATCAGGTTGATCCAAAGATCGAAGATGCCGTTTTAGGTAGCGCAATAGGTGCAGTTCTTGAGATTGAATCTGAAAGTGATCAATCAGAGATAGATCAAGAGATAGATAACTCAGACTCCGACCAAGTTAACCCAGAAGACTCAAACGCGGGTCCCAAGGATCATAAGGTTTTGAAGATAACTATTAAGTCGGTAAAGGAGATGGAGATTCCAGACCTTACTGACGAACTTGCCTCTGAAATCAGCGAGTTTGAGACGTTGTCTGAGTTAAAAGATGATGTACGTTCTGAGCTTTCCAAGATGCGACTCTCCAGAGCGAGAACTGCTTACCGGTCTTTGTTAGTGGATTCGCTTTTAAAACTCGTTGAACTGGATGATATCCCTGAATCTCTTTTACGTGCTGAGGTGGATTCGCAACTGCATCAATTCAGTCATCAGCTACAAAACCAAGGTCTATCGCTTAAACGGTACTTTGAGCTCACTAATCAAGATGAACAGGATCTCTTAGGGGAGGTCTATGGTGCGGCTAGTCGTAACATACTTTTTGATCTTGCTCTCAGAGCCGTGGCTTACGCTGAAGCACTTGAAGTAGATGAAGATGAGATCGATGCCCACATAAGCAAAGGGGAAAATCGAGGAGATGACTCTGCCCGCTCCGAAGAAGATAGAGAACTCGAAAGACTTGATGCTCAAGTTGAGCTTCTCAAAGAAAAGGCGTTTAAAGTTTTACTTAGAAAAGTAAAAATCAAGAACACCGAAGGCGATGTGGTAGATCTAGCTGAGATTGATCCTGAGACTGCACAGGAGCTGTCTGAAGTGTCAGAGGATCTTCAAGATAACAAGGACGAGAACGAAGTTGATCGAGAAGTCACGAGTCCAACGGATGAAGATCTGTCGAACTCGGATTCAAGTAGTTGACAAAAGTATCCTAGACTCAAGTAGTAACTGTTGAAGTGATTGAAGGGATGGGTTGGCTAAGTGATAAGGTCTGAGAGTTATAACGTGTACATGCCGACCGTGATCGAGTCCAGTTCAAGAGGAGAGCGAGCTTATGACTTGTACTCACGTCTTTTGCGCGAACGAGTGATAATTCTTGGTACGCCGATTGACTCGACCGTTGCGAACCTCGTATGTGCTCAGCTGGTTTTCCTGGCGTATGAGGATGCTGAAAAGGACATAAGCATCTACATCAACTCACCAGGTGGGGAGATTACCAGTCTTTTTGCTATATACGACACGATGAAGTATATAGAGCCTGATGTTTCGACATTTTGCCTAGGACAGGCTGCTTCAGCTGCCGCTGTGTTACTTGCCGCTGGAGCAAAAGGCAAGAGATTTGCACTGCCTCATGCCAGGGTACTCCTGCATCAACCCTATGGCGGAGTTGGTGGACAAGCGACTGACATAGAGATTCAAGCTAAAGAAATAATGAGGATGCGTGATCTTCTAAATGAAATGCTCTCTGCTGATACGGGTCAACCTATCGACAGAATTGCCAAGGACACAGATAGAGACTTTATTTTAGAGGCTACTGAAGCCGTAGAGTATGGAATCGTTGATGAGGTGATCTCTTCTCGGGAGGCCATGTTGAACAGTGGAGCTGCCTAGATCGTTCTAGTTGGAAGCTTAGGTATGATCTATTGTGGAGATCTTTTTAAAGTGGGTATCTCATCTTTGTAATTGTCGATATAGTCGACTTTATGGAGGTTATTAGTTGATGTTTGAGTTACTGGAACCCGAGATGCAAAACTTGACTAGTTCCTCCTTAAGTTTTTCGAAGAGATACTTTAGCGTGTTTGATGTACCAAGAATAGTCAGGGGTCTAGATGGCAAAGTTTGGTGAGGGACAAGAGGTCGTCAAGTGCAGTTTTTGTGGAATGTCGCAAAAACAAGTTAGAAAACTTATCGCTGGGCCTGGCGTCTATATCTGTGACAAGTGTATCGAACTGTGCAATGACATAATCGATGAAGAGACCAATGAACCAAGTGAAGTGAAGTTTGATAAACTTCCCAAACCAAGGGAGATCTTTGAGTTTCTAGATGGTTATGTTGTGGGTCAAGACGATGCAAAGAAAATTCTCTCAGTGGCGGTATATAACCACTACAAGAGGGTCCAAAACGGAGGACTCAAGAACCACGATGTTGAGCTAGGCAAATCGAATATCTTGTTACTGGGTCCCACCGGCTGTGGAAAGACTCTGTTGGCGCAAACACTTGCGAGAATGTTGAACGTACCGTTCGCTATTGCAGATGCTACTGCACTCACTGAGGCTGGTTATGTGGGAGAGGACGTTGAGAATATTCTCCTCAAGCTAATTCAGGCCGCCGACTTTGACGTTAAAAAGGCTGAGACGGGAATAATCTACATCGATGAAATCGACAAGATCGCGAAAAAGAGTGAAAACCCATCGATCACCAGAGATGTCTCGGGCGAAGGTGTTCAGCAGGCTCTCCTGAAGATACTTGAGGGTACAGTGGCTTCTGTGCCGCCCCAGGGGGGTCGGAAACATCCTCATCAAGAGTTCATTCAAATTGATACAACTAACGTGCTGTTTATCTGTGGAGGAGCGTTTGTTGGTTTGGATGAGATAATTGAATCTCGCGTTGGCAAAAAAGCGCTGGGGTTTAAGTCGCAACCCTTTGGGCATGGATACCAAGAAGCTCAGATCCTGAAGAAAGTACTTCCCGGGGATCTGTTGAAGTTCGGCCTACTGCCGGAGTTTATTGGTCGACTGCCCGTCGTAGGGGCAGTTTCCAACCTAGACAAGATGGCACTAATGAAGATCTTGGTGGAACCTAAAAACGCTTTGATCAAGCAGTTTCAGAAGATCTTTGAGTTAGACGGAATCGAGCTCGAGTATACAGATGATGCTATCGAGGCAGTATCTGAGCAGGCTCTTTTAAGGGGCACTGGAGCTCGAGGTCTTCGTGCTATCGTAGAGGAAGTTCTCTTGGATGTGATGTATGACTTACCATCAAGAGAAGATGTGGGCAGGTGCGTCATAGACCGTAGGGTCGTACTTGAACATGTAGCCCCGGCTTTGGTTCCTCGCATTCCCGAACCGACCCGACCTGATCGTACAAGACGCGTGGCGTCGTAGTCATCGATCCGGAAAAACATTTTCTAGTGGACAGAGGATCGATGCGTGGAGCCGGGTTTGACTGGCTTCGGTCTCTGCACAACTTTGAAAGCCAGCGGAACCTCATTCCGGATCTGGACGCTCTGACTCGGCTCCTATATAGCGTTGGAGAACCTCAGAATGCCTTTCTGTCAATACATATCACTGGAACGAACGGCAAGACGACAGTAGCGTCGGCGGCAACACACATTTTAACCGTGGCGGGAGTGACGGTAGGTACATTTACATCTCCGGACCTTGGTGACATTACAGAACGCATTCGAATTAATGACGTGCAAGTTGATGCTGAGAGACTGAACGAAGAGTTGTTTTTGCTCTCAGAGATTGCTAATGCCTTTGGAATCACGGGTATAAGTTACTTCGAGGCTCTTACTGCGGCAGCCTTTTCCATATTTGCACTTGAAGGCGTTGAAGTGGCGGTAGTCGAAGTCGGCATGGGTGGCTCTTGGGATGCTACCAACTTAATTGACGCCGAGGTTGCGGTAATCACGTCAATTGACTTAGATCACCAAAAACAGATTGGACCTACAATCACCGATATAGCCAAGGTAAAGTCGGGGATTGTAAAAGAAGGTTCGGTTTTAATCATGGGTGAGATCTCAGAAGAACTCGTCGAGGTCATCTCCCAAAGACCGCGCAAGCAATCTCTGCGACTCGGCTCAGAGATTGTCATCTCCGGTCAACACCAGGGCGTTGGTGGCTGGATGTTTGACCTTCGTACGCGCCGTGGTTCTTATGATCAACTGTTTGCTTCTGTGAGAGGGAAGCATCAAGTGCAAAATATTGCCTTGGCAATTGCTGCTGTCGAAGAGTTAAAAGAAGGCGCTATATCCAAAGAAATAGTGGATGTTTCTTTGGCGACACTGGAACTGCCCGGACGCTTTGAAGTAACGGCTATGGATGCAAAGAAAGTGGTGGTTTTAGACGTTGCCCACAACGAGAGTTCTGCGCAAGAACTCGGCAAAGCGCTCAAAGAAGAACTACCCGTCTTCCGAGGATGGGTAGTTCTTCTTGCCCTTACTCATGATCGAAACGCTGAGGAGTTTATCAGAGCCCTGGGAACTACTGAGATAGACCTGTTGGTATCGGTTGATCTGAAAGACGATGTACAGGTGGATCCAGTATTGGTTGCAGAAACAGCTTCTTTGTTGGGTGTGAAAAGCGAACTTCTTTCTCAGCTAGACGTAGGTATATTTGAACAACTCAGGAGGCTTCGTGACGATCAGCTGTTGGTTGTGACAGGAAGTCACAAGATAGTGGGGAAAGTAAGGAATTTGCTTAAAGGGTAGCAATCTACAGGCTTGTGTTTTGAACTTTGGCGACTATCCTACTTGCACTGTATGGAAAAAACCTTATTTATATGTAAGCCTGACGCGGTTCGTCGAGGACTGGTAGGAGAGATTCTGAGGCGGCTCGAGAACAAGGGGCTAAAGTTTGTAGCTCTGGAACAGAGGTCGATAACAAAAGACGAGGCACAGGAGCACTATATAGAGCACGCAGGGAAGAAATTTTTCGAAGATCTTGTCGAGTTTATAACCTCTGGACCATCGGTTCTTGCAGTCGTCACCGGCGAAGGCGAAGTAATCAAGATGGTAAGAGGAATTATGGGATCTACAGATCCTTCTAGTGCAAATCCCGGTACGATCCGAGGAGATCTGGCTACTATGGTAAGTGAAAATTTGGTGCACGGTTCAGATTCTCTGGCGGCTGCACAACGTGAAATCAAGCTGTTCTTTCCAAACTTGGAGGCGTAGCTGCTTAAGGCCCTAGTTGGGCTGAAGGCGAATGGAGGTTAAAGATGGCAAAAGGATTCGGAACTTTCTTAGGTAGAGATATGGCTGTAGACCTTGGTACGGCCAACACTTTGGTGTATGTTAGAGGGAAAGGAATAGTTCTCAATGAGCCATCGGTAGTTGCGATCGACACAAGAGATGGTCGACCACTTGCGGTAGGGTCGGAAGCCAAACGAATGATTGGCCGAACTCCGTCTAATATTCAGGCGATACGGCCTCTGAAAGACGGTGTGATTGCCGACTTTGAGATCTGCGAGAAGATGTTGCGCTACTTTATCGGTAAGGTGCATCAGTCTCGGTTTTCTAAGCCGCGGATGATTATATGCGTTCCCAGTGGAATAACAGGTGTTGAGCAAAGAGCGGTTCAAGAGGCCGCTGAGTACGCTGGGGCGAGGAAGCCGGCGTATATTATCGAAGAGCCCATGGCTGCGGCGATAGGAGCTGGACTCCCCATACATGAACCCTCCGGGAACATGGTGGTTGACATCGGCGGAGGCACTACAGAGGTGGCCGTTATCTCGCTAGGCGGAATAGTGACATCTAAGTCCATCCGTATTGGTGGAGATGAACTTGACGAGGCGATCATCGCGTATGTGAAAAAGGAGTATAACTTAGCACTCGGAGAACGTACTGCTGAAGAGATCAAGATGACGCTTGGTTCCGCGTTTAAGCTCCCCGAAGAGCTCCAAGCGGAGATTCGTGGGCGGGATCTTGTGACGGGACTTCCTAAGACCGTGCTGGTCTCCACTGACGAGATTCGACGTGCGATTGAAGAACCTATAAACTCCATCGTCGATGCTGTGAAAGATACCCTGGATGCTACTCCGCCAGAGTTGTCTGCTGACATTATGGAGCAGGGAATAGTTCTTACTGGTGGTGGCGCCTTGCTTTCAGGACTCGTAGAGAGAATTCATGAAGAGACATCTATGCCTATTATGGTTGCTGATAACCCTCTGAATTGTGTAGCAATAGGTTCTGGACAATGCCTAGAGGAGTTCGAAGCACTCCGACAGGTCCTAATTTCGGCGTCCTCACGTAGATAGTTAGGAGTTTCGCGAATTGGGGAGATTGTTTGAGCGACCGCGCATCACGGTTTTACTGGCGATGCTTATCTCCCTCACCTTGCTAACACTTAACTTTCGAGGGGGCGGTACGCTGAGTTTTGTCTCCGTAAAAGGCGATGTGAGACAAGTCGTATCTCCCCTTCGTAACTCAGTTAACGCTGGTATAGATCCAGTGGCGAACTTCTTCAGTGGTGCATTTAACTACTCATCAGTAAAAAAAAAGAACTCCGAACTTGAGAAGGAGATCCAACGTCTTAAAGGAAACTCTTACAGCTACCAGGCTCTAAAGAGCCAACTTGCGAACGTTCTAGCCCTTAATCATCTAAGTTTTGTAGGATCTCTTCCGAGCATTGATGCACAGGTAATCAACTTTACCCCCTCTAACGTACAGCTAAGTTTCGAGATCAATAGGGGCTCTTCGGCAGGTATTAAGCTTGGTGATCCAGTGGTTGCAGGAACAGGACTCGCAGGCCGAGTCGTGGAGGTGGCCTCCAACAGTGCTACGGTGTTGATGCTTACTGACCCCAGTTTTTCCGCAGGTGTACGAATTTCTTCGAAAGGAACAGCAGCGCTTGCACAGGGCCAGGGCCCAGGACTGCCAATGAAGCTACTGTATGTGACTCCAGGGACAACATTTACGAAAAATCAAGTGTTGACTACGTCAGGCCTTCAAGGTGAGATCTTCCCTGCGGGCATTCCCGTGGGCAAAGTGATAAGAGCAAACATTCCCCCCGGATCCCTGGAAGAGAACGTCGATGTACAACCGGTTGTAAATTACAACACGTTGGAGTACGTTAAAGTCTTACTGTGGACGCCAGGAGGTTAGGTGGGAAAAGTACTTAATGGACTTCGACTGCCGCTTCTACTTCTTAGTATTTTGGTAGTTCAACATACAACCGTGGGTTCGCTCAGCATAGATAACGTTCACCCTGATCTGCTTCTGCTGTTTGTTTGTGCCGTGGCCGTGGTCGGGGGTCGCGAAGCCGGCGCCGTGGCGGGATTTATAAGTGGAATTTTGGCGGACTCCTTTTTAATTACGCCTTTTGGGATGTCTTCGCTGGTATATAGCTTTGTTGGGTATTTGTTGGGAGAGAGTGAACGCCTTGGTAGTAAACGGAGCATGTGGCTTGATATGCTATTAATCGGTGCGGGTTCGGCTGTTGCTCAGATTTTCATTACAGCAGGCCTTTTTGTTATGGGATTGAGTGATCCTCTCCGGGCCAAGTTCTTAATCGAATTCCTAATCGTGGGCGGAGTAAACTTTGTCTTGGCACCAGTCATGATATTGCTCGTGAGATTTTCGATGGCCGGATCAGATCGACTAACGACTTCAGTTCCAAGGAGATAGTGATGCAGACATCCCCAGAGTCTTCAAGCTCTAAACGACCTATATCTTTTAAGCTACGTTCGCGGTTGATGGGGTTTGTGGCAACAGCGCTATTTATTGCACTGTTTGCTCGACTATATGCACTTCAAGTTCTAACTGCACCTGTATATAAAGCAGAAGCTACGGCAAATCAGGTTCGCACAGTGTCTGTTCCAGCACCGAGAGGGTTAATTTTAGATCGAAGTGAAAAGGTGATGGTGGGAAATCAAGTCGTAAAGACGCTTGCCCTCAGCGCTCGGGAAGCTTATCTACACCCAAATGTCGTAAAAAGCGTAGCGAGATTGGTAGGGTTGACTCCGGCTCAAGTGAAGTCGGCGCTTGTCAACTCTCAGTACAATATCTATCAACCCACTCCGATAAAGTACAATATCTCCACGAGTCAAGCCATTTACTTCCAGGAACACCAAAAGCAGTACCCAGGAGTTACTGTTGAACTTACGACCCAACGTACCTATCCCATGGGTTCGACGGCTGCTCAAGTCCTTGGCTATGTAGGGCAGGTTTCAGCAGCTCAACTTAAAACTCTGGCCAAACAAGGCTATCAAGCTGGAGATCAGATAGGGGAGGCCGGAGTTGAGGCAACCTATCAAAATTACTTGCGAGGACGCTCCGGCGTACAGAAGCTACAGGTAAATGCGCAAGGAAATGTCGTGGGTGTGTTGGGGGAGACAAAACCCGTGCCTGGAGGGAACCTGCAGCTGACCTTAGATGCAACTTTGCAGAAAGAAGCAGAGAAGGTTTTGGCTCAGCAGATCTACCACTTAGCACACTCGCCAAACTCCTTTGTCATAAATCCATCACGACTGGCAGGATCCATCGTGGTGGAGAACCCTAACAACGGGTCAATATACGCGATGGCTTCTTATCCCACGTACAATCCATCTGAATGGGTTCCTTATATCTCTAGTGCTAACTACGCGGCGCTTACTAGTCCTACGTCCAATCAGCCTCTGGTCAATAGGGCAATCCAAGGTGAATACACTCCTGGGTCGACCTTCAAGCTCGCGACGGCATCCGCAGCGCTGAAAGATGGACTCATAACTCCTTATACGATTATTCACGACCCAGGGTACTTCAAGGTTCCCAACTGTAACGTTGGCAAGTGCACTTTCCATAACTCAGGGTACGAGGCTCTTGGAAACATTAACATAGTTACGGCGATCGCTGATTCCGATGATGTCTTTTTCTATACCTTGGGCTACAACTTTTATATGAATCAAAACCAGTTTGGACCAACTCCTATCCAAAATATGGCCTCGTCCTATGGTTTTGGTAAGCCCACTGGCATAGCACTTCCCGGAGAGTCCGCAGGAATCGTCGACTCCCTGACAGAGAGGCAGTACCTTCATAAGCTTTACCCTTCTGCATTTCCTTACGATACCTGGTATGCCGGTGATAACATTGAGATGGCGTTTGGGCAGGGGATGACTCTGATAACGCCCCTACAGCTTGCAAACGCTTATGCAACATTTGCCAACGGAGGCACACGATACGTTCCCCGAATTGCAAATGGAATAGTGAACGATCAAGGAAAACTTGTAAAATACTTCCCGCCTAAAGTTGTTACCCATGTGATAGTTCCTCCCGTAGATCGTGCCGCGATGATTCGGGGTTTTGAAGGCGCTATTCAATACGGAACTGGCGGACAAACTTTTGCAGGTTTCCCTCTCAGCCAGTTTCCATTAGCGGGGAAAACGGGTACTGCGTCGGTGGTAGGGCAGGCACCTGACTCACTGTTTGTGGCTTGGGGTCCGGTAAACAATCCCAAATATGTTATCTCAGCTGTTGTCACTGGTGGAGGATTTGGCGCAGTAGGAGCGGCTCCTATGGTCCGTTCTCTATTTACTTACCTAATGTCGCATCCAGTGAAGCCAGTGACCTATGGCGTACCTCACCTAAGTGCTGGTTCTACAGGCGTGAGAACTTCGCTGATTGTCACTCCCAAACCAGCTAAGGTTGGTACGAAAGGAACTAAACCTGCTAAGGGCGTGACTAGCTCTACGACGAAAACCAGTCCTTCAGCTACCGCAGGCTAAATCGAATCATGATTGGCAAGGTCGTTAGATTGGACATGTTTTTTGCTCGGAACCATTCCTAACGATTATGAGACTCTGACTTTAAGCATTTATCGTTGAGAGTTTGCGGACGTTGAAGTGACAATCGTCAACGGAGGGAAGGCCGTGCCATAAAGCGCCAGAGGAACAAGGCGGTAGGGTCGCCCCAGCGCAAGCTGGATAGTGTAAACCCGGATCAAGGAAGCACGAAAGGCTGTTATTATTTGCCAGGAAGAGAGTCAGTTCCGCCTATCGCCGGTGTGTGGCTCCGATAGAGGGTCCGTTCAGGAATCCCCGGGATGACACCCCTCCGGCGTAACGATCGATACCCACAGGGCACAGCGAACGTCGAGTATACTGTTGGCATGCCGGAGCGCCCGTCGATCCACCTGCGTATCGCCCGTCCGAGCCGCGATATACAGAGGGCCGAGCGCTTCTGGGTTGATGGTCTCGAACTCCAGGTGCTGTACCGGACTGGGGCGGAAGCAGAGGGCGGACACGCCCTCGTGATGCTTGGGTGGCCAGAGGCGGCCTGGCATCTGGAGCTGGTCGACGATCCGCACGGGGAGACACCGCCGAGCCCGAGCGAGGAAGACCTCCTTGTCCTCTACCTCGGCGAGCTTGTCGATCGCGACCTAATCAGCCGGCTCGTCAAAGCCGGCGCCCGGCGTGTGGCCGCGCGCAACCCTTATTGGGACCGATGGGGAGTCACCATCGTCGATCCAGACGGCTACCGCTTGGTCCTGAGCCACCGGACCTGGCCCTGATCCAGAGCGCCTGGTCCCCGATCGGCTCCTGGGTCGACCTGACCGAACTGGCGGCTACTCGCCGACCGTGCCGTCGATCGCCTCGCGCACAAGAAGTCTGCGTGTCCGGCGTGCCGGGCCGTCTCCTCGATGAGGCGCATAAGTAGCCAACGAAGCGGTCCTACCGAAAGCTGATCCGGGCCGGTTGCTACGGCTACTACGTGGTGTCGGCAACATGTGGTAATGTCACCACTATATGACACGCTAAGTCAAACAGAGATGTCATGGACTGCAAGGTGTGGTCGTCTTTGGAGTTGATGTTCCGCAACTGGTAGGTATATCGTCGGCTATCATAGGGTCCGTGATAGTCGAGCACGCTGTCTTATCAGTTACACCAGCCCAGGAGGACGAATTCGAAGCGTGTTTCGCGAAAGCCAAGACGATCATCGCGAGCATGGACGGTTTTAGGAGCTTGACCCTCTTGCGTTGTATTGAGCGTCGAAACGCCTACCTTCTTATTGTGGAGTGGAACCGGTTAGAGGATCACACTGAAGGCTTTCGAGGTTCCGCACAGTATCAAGAGTGGCGCCGAATGCTGCACCACTTCTACGACCCGTTTCCGACCGTCGAGCACTATATAAAGGTGCAGGAAGCCTGATGGTTGCATGTGACATCCTCCCCGCCCTTACGGACGGGGCTTCCCACGCCTGCGTAAACAGGTATAGGTAGTTGACGCTTCACTGGGTCGCTGTGCTTGGTAGCGTGCGATA
>JAJYGA010000001.1 GCA_021785255.1 Actinomycetes bacterium | reverse complement strand
TCGCTGAAGGTCTCGTTGAGAACAAAACGCCGAGTTCGCTACGACCCTTCTCACCCCTGCGAAGAACATGAAAGACTATAATCGGAGTTCTCAACCAATCAAAAAAGTAGTTCTTATGGCAGATCCAACCATAGGTTCTATCCCAATTCGAGAGTCTGATGAGGCATTAGTTCCACTTGTTCCCTCAGAACACCTAACCATCGACCCTTCTTTTGGAGAACTGGATACCAGGTACATCTACGTACGTAAGTCGGTGGCAGACGGTTTATATCGGGCCGCCCGCACGCTTCCTCGCGATATAGAGATCCGTTTCTATGAGGGGTGGCGATCCCGCAAACTCCAAGAGAGGTACTTTTACGAGTTTCTCAGGTCGCTAAAGCCTCTGTATCCTACCGCTACACAGGAACAACTCCATCGTCTGGCCTCAAGGTACGTCTCACCTCCGTGGATTGTGCCTCCCCATGTTACCGGGGCAGCAGTCGATCTAACTCTAGCGTGTGTCAACGGTCCCGAACTCGACATGGGCACCGAGATCAATGAAAGCCCAGAGGAAAGTCAGAATCGATGCTATATGGATTCTCCCAACATCACCGCGGAGGCCAGAGCGAACAGGACACTCCTTGCCACAACGCTCACGAGTCAAGGTTTTGCAAACTACCCCACTGAATGGTGGCACTGGTCAAAAGGAGACCAATATTGGTCTTACGTCTTTAACACCAAATATGCAATCTACGGAGAGACCGAGCCATTAATACCGTACTAGTACTTCTCTCTTCTGGGTAGCGAATACCCTAAGCCTTGGATTCATTTTCGTAAACACTCAACCAAGGTTCAACATTGTCACGGAATGGAAAAGAACAAATATCGCTTGCTTCTTGAACAAAACCGCTAAGGGAGCTCCGATAACCCTCATTGAACAGGTGTTGGTCTTCACCATCACTCGGAGATAACATGCTTCAAAATTGCCCCAGAGCGGCAGCTATCAGATTTTCAATCGACCCAAAATACAACCTTCAGACTATCTTTTTTGAAGTCACTCGCCACACAGAAATCGTCGTTGAGTTCGTCAGATCTTCTTGCCCGCATAACACCGTCAGATCTAGCCTATATCACATCGCGCGTTTCATCCAAACGCAAGCACTTTCGCTACTTGGTTGCTCACAAAGTGCTAATGTGGCGGGTGAGTTTCAAGATAATCTCACTGCAGTGCAGATATGAATAGAAGGACAGTCAACATTGAATTCACAACCGTATATCGTGCCAGGACGTTCTGACCGGATACTCGTAGCTGGAATCTCAAGATCTGGAAGCTCGTGGCTCATAGACGCACTTCGTGCCACGCCCGGCACAAAATGCTGGTATGAACCTGACTATATTGACTCTGATCCAAATGGGAAAAAACCTGCCGGGAGTACTGGATTTGGTCCATATCCCATAATTGAACCTAACTCCGACGGCGGCGTGCATAAAGCATTATGGGACGTTGTTTATAAAGGAAAGATACCAGTTACACGACGAGGAAATATATTAATTCCAATTGCCAAACCTTTGAAAAAACTACCAAAGCCGATCTTTCATCCATTGTTCAAACTCGGAACTAAACTATTTACTCTCCTACCAGGGGTCGAGCCCGACCGAGTCGCGGTTAAGTCTGTTTTTACCGCATATTGTCTTGAGTGGCTTGCAGAGACCTATAGTCCTAAAGTCGTCATGTTGCAACGAAACCCCCTTAGCATCGTAGCCAGCTGGAGAGACCTCCAGGTACCACTGTTCGATCTCGCAACCAGACCCTATCTTTTGGAGAAATACGGTAGTCGTTATAAAGAAAGCCCGCCAAGTGAAGGTGAAAGTGAGCTCACCAAAATCGCATGGACGGTAGGTCTCCTTACAACTGCTATGGGTGACTCACTTGAACGACATCCGGAATGGCTGCTCGTAGACCATGAAGATCTCTGCATAGACTCACGCACAAAGTTCAAAACTCTATGCGAAAGACTCGAGATTCCTTGGTCTGAAACAGTTACGGAGTTTTTGCAGAAGTCAAATCGTCCAGGAGAAGGGCTTGAACCGATTCGAGTAACTGCAGAGCAAGTTGACAAGTGGAAAAAGCGACTGACCTCAGCAGAGGTCGAGGAGATCTCTGAAGTCTTAGATCGATTCCCCAAGAAAGGTTGGGTTAGATATCCCAGTGATAGATGAATCTAGGCGAGTGAGATGACAACCAAATCCGGTCTCATTTCAGGTGTACGTTTGCTCACTGGAGTCAAATTTACCGCAGAAGTGAAGCGGATCTTGTCCGACAATCTGTTAGCCACCTTTGCGACCACCTTCGCGGGTCTCTTGGGATTTGCTCTACAGTCTCTCGTAAGCCATACACTGCACCCTGTTGAGTTCGGTGGCGCATTTGCATTGATCAGCTTCTTCTCTATTGCCGTACGTCCGGCAGCTACAGTAGGACGTCTTGTGGCTTGGCGCACAAGCAGGGAAAGTGCATCCCACGTTGTTATTGGCGAAAGCAGCGCTCTTTTAAGAGCCACCATCAAATGGCTACTTCTGGCTGGCTTTCTCATTTCTTTGCTCTCAGTACTCGCCGGTAGGGTTATAGCAGCATACATCCACCTCAACCTTGTCGATGTGGCCGTGGCCTCTTTATCTGCTCCGTTTCTGCTTGCCTTCCAGCCCTTGCTAGGAGCACTGCAAGGCGATAAGAGATTTAAGTCTTGGAGTATCTTGAATATAGTTTTGCCGCTAAGTTATATTGTCTTCGTAACTGCCCTTGTCTTCCCCTATGGAATTATAGGCGTCATTAGCGGAGTAAGCCTTGGATCTGCCATCTCATTTGCCTTCGGCATTTATCTACTTCGAGACAAGATTTGGCCCCGTGCATTTGAAAACACAAAACTGCATTTGAAAACTTACGCACCATTTCTGTCAACAGGTCTGGCCACCACACTTACGGTCGGAGTCTTTATGAGTGCTGATGTAATTGTAGTTCAACACTTTTTTAACCGAACCGAAGCCGGCCAATACGCTATCGTTGCTGTTATTGGAAACGCACTATTTTCCGTAGCCGGTGGAGCACTCAGCGCGACATTTCCTAACATTGTTACCAAACAGTCTCGCGGACAAAGCACGATACCGATCCTTCTAATTACGCTTGCAGCATTCGTAGTAGTTACAGTTCTAGGGGCGACGGTTCTACAACTCTTTGGGATACCAATTCTACGAACTGTTGGTGGCACAAAGTATCTAGGAGGCGCAAGTTTTATAGGATGGTACTCCCTTGGCATGGGCATGTTGAGCTGGGCTACCGTTTTAATTCACACGCAACAAGCCCGGAATCGTCTTCACCTACTTTGGATTCTTATTCCCGCTTTAACATTAAGAGTGGGTCTTTTACTTCTTTTTCATCGATCCATAATCATGATTGTCACAATATCAGACCTATTAGTTTTTACACTTTGCATAGTTCTCTTTGTAACTTATCTGTTAGATGAATTCAAGATCAAGGCGGTCTCAAGTTCATGACAGATAGGTCGACGTCCACATTTAAATTGAAGATGCAAAATAGGTCCGAACCTTTACAACGCCTAATACGAGCCGCCCCCGAGGGCAACTGTACCTACATGGGAGCAAAACTACATGGCGAACTCTAAATCAAGTCAGTCCCCATTAACGGCTGCAGTTCTGAGAAAAACCGAATGGACGATAACTAAACCAGCACGTGTGGGCGTAATCCTAGGCATCTTGGGACTATTGATGCGTTACTCTTGGATCAACACACTTCCTTTGGTCTCCGGAGACCAGGGATGGCCCACGGTATCAAGATTAAAAACCTATTTCCCCTGGCCAAGGATCTGGGACGCTACAGATGGACTAGGTGGAATAAACGCAACATTCAACTCATTTAGGTATCCCATCTATGCAATAGAAGGATGGATGGCGCACTTCGGCGCTCACTGGTGGTTGATAGAACGAGTCGTACAGTACCTGCCTGATGCAGTGGTCGTACCAATCGCCGGATGGTATCTAGCTCGAGAGATAGTTGGGGAAAGCCGTTGGTCTTTGTTGGGAGCCGTACTGTTCGCTTCTTCCACTTATCTACTGATCGAAAGTAACAGCGAAGTTCCCTTAGCTCTTGGAGCTGCGATAGGTTGCTTCGCTTTAGTCTCTTTTGTCAGGTCTCTGAAACATCTCTCTATTAAATGGGCAGTAGTGACCGCTCTATGGATGGCGCTCGCTTCGGCAGTGGACATCCGGCCAGCGTTCATCACAGCGCTGATGATGGGACTTTACTTTGTTGTTTCGAGTATCACTGAACCCACCCCCAGACTCATCGCAAAACGACTAGGGATTTCCACGTTGGCGGGAGCTCTTTACCTAACAACTCAACTGTTTTGGCTACTTCCTCTCCTAGCATACGGAACAAACTCACAGCTTCCTATCGCTAAACAGCCCGACTTCAACATCGCCACCTTGCCGCATTCTCTCTCTGGAGTCATAGCTTGGTGGACAGGAGCAAATCCCGCTCCATACGTCCAGGGTTTATTAAACCCAACCTTTTTGATACTCCCCTTGGCCGCCTTCATAGTTCTAACTCGAAGGAAGATAAGCCCCGAAGTACTTTGGCTAGCTCTCTGCGCGATTGTCTTTGCATTTTTAGGCAAAACTAATACGGCCCCATTTGGATCGATCTACAACTGGATATTCGCACACGTACCTGGATTCAACCTTTTCAGGGAAGGGTCTAAATTCCTGTATCCGGTTGTCGCAGCCTATAGCGCTCTCATTCCTCTATCATTAAAATCCCTCAGCGAAGTCATCAAAACTGCTGGAAGGAACGCCAAGATTCTTATTAGGCTGACACAGGTTGCCTTGTTGGCAACATTGCTCTCCCTAAGTGGTGCATGCCTTTGGTCTCTCTTCAATGGCTCTCTTCTCGCCACGACCATTCCTACCGTTGAACCCAAGTCATTTGTTCAACTCACACAGCAGCTCAACAGAGACAGATCACCTGGACAACTACTTTGGTTCGGAGGACCTGTATTTCGAACGGCAAACGGCGTCTTGCACAGCTACAATATCGCTTCACCCGTTCATCCCTTTGATCAACTCAACGGGAACACTCAGTCACTGATACCTGCCGCGGACGATCCATTTCAAAACTTCTGCCCCGTTCACTCTCAACCATACTGCTACGTCAATTCGACCCTGCTTCCATACCTTCTGGGTCAAACCAACACCACTTACATAGTCATCCCCAAAGGTGTTGACGTGGGAGCTCTACCGGGTACAGTAACAAGCAGTTGGTTAAAGCAGCAAATCGCATCCATATACGGCCAGCCACGTACCCTTGGTTCTGGATCGACGGCTATATATGTGTGGCATCTGACATCACAGATCAAGGTTTCGGTGGTAAGGGGATATGGCTCCGTCGGACTCGTCAACTCAGGACCGTGGGCTCTACGCAGCATCGTTCCCGCTCTTACCTGGTTACATGTACCCGCCGCATATGAACAAACATACAGCCAAGCCACGCTCCCATCCACCCCAACAGCACTTCCGGACTCCATCAAGATCTCCCCATATATGAACGGAGGCTTTAAGCTCCAAAGTCAAGAGAGCGTCGTCGTCTTGGTCAAGTCAAAATCCCCACAACTTGCCATAAAGGTAAGAGGCGAGTCTCGCAATATCCATCTTCTTCTTCACCCACATCATCTCTACCCTTGGGGGGTCTATGGGCCCATAACTCTGCCTTCCGGATTTTCTTCAATTTCTCTCGCAAATATTTCCAATGCGAATCTCGGTCCATCTGTACAGTGGGCGGCACAAACAAGAGCTCAGATTACCAATAAGCCTTTTAGGTCCAATACTGTAAAACTCAGTACAGCTCGAGAAAAAATCTCCGCTGTATCACCAGGCGTAAACCATCCTTGGATATCTCTCAACATCGACTACGACAAAGGCTGGCTCCTTCACGGACACCGGCCAACTGTCCTTGGAGGAGGACTACTAAACCTTTACTATCAGCCCAGCAAGACAAACAAGCCTCTAACATTTCAGTTTTTTACTTACAGTTGGGAGATACTCGGACTTGCAATATCGTCAGCAATAACGTTGCTGTCCATGTTATTTTTGATAGTCGTTCGGAGGCGAACACGAACGTCATCACGTGGGGCTACCACGCCAAGCACTGAGGACAGAACATCGCTTGCGAGCAGCCTGGGAGCATACATTGGGGCTATCGCAGCTATTTTTCTAGTCATTACAGTCCTTGCTCAAACTTATATGTACTACGGAATACCTTCCCGTTTTCCATCCTTGTCTATTTCAGCAGATCCCTACTTGCTGAACACGGACTTCGCGACGATGGCTATTGTTCTCCTAAGTCTTTCAATCTTGATACGACTCGGAGCACCTCTTATTGGAACCTTCGTTCACGCGACAAATATTGCCATAAAACGAAGTAAGAGAACTTCAGTAGCCCTAATCGCCACATCCGCCCTCACATTGTCCTCTTGTGGTACGGTAAACTATCAGGCCGCAACCAGCTCTCTGACGATAGCAGAGATTGCCGGAGGACCCTCAAATACTATCCTCGGGAGCAATCTAGAAGCCGCGAGACAGGCGTTCGTGGCAAAAAATCCAGTCGCGTGTATTCAAGGATATACGGAGGCAGTAACGAGTTTCCCTGACCAAGCTTCCATCTATTCGGGCCGGTCACAGTGCTACGCGAGTCAGGGAGTCAGGCTCATGGATGCCTCCCTCAACGACGCAATACGAGCTAGTCAGCTTTCCCCTACAAACCCTAATATTTTGTTCCAACTAGCCCAAAGTTTCCAAAGTGTGGGTAAGATCAATGCCTCCGAGTCAACTTACATTCGCCTTGCCAATTTGGCAGACTCATCACCGCAACTCATAAAAGACGCTATTGATGGACTCATACAGCTTCACAAATTCGCTGAAGCTAGATTGGCGCTCAACATCGAGTTGACCAAGTTTCCAACTAGCCCTATCAGCTACCTTGCCAAAAGCGATCTACAGATAGCTGAACAAGACGAGTATCAAGCGTTACGTTCAATCAGTCTCGCGGCTAGATATGCACTGGGCACTCCTGCTAGTTATGCAGATGTGAACGCTTTTAGTTGTGGGATAGAGCTTCAGATACTCAACTATAAAGTCGCAAAGACACAATGCAAGATCGCTCTTGATAACGGACTCTCTAGTTCTGCAGTATGGGAAAATCTTGCTGTCATCGAGGCCAATCAGGGAAACTATGCTATGGCTATCAGGTACATGAACTCCGCAATAGGATCCTTTGTAGCTAACGTCGGACCGTACGCTCAGCCTACTGGTGTCATTGGGTTTGGGCTCGCAAATCTTCTTGCTACTCAAGGCGAGTTCTACGTAGAAGAAGGACAACCTGCCAACGGTATAAGAGACTTTGAAACAGCACTAAGAGACTTGCCTCCTAATGCTCCAGATATGCAGGCTGAGCTAGAGGCTGATATTCAATCTGCATCTACATGAGTATCACCCGATGCATAGTCATCGATCCTTTGGAAACTTGCCCTGGCATCAACGCTTTCTTCCAAAAAGAGTCAGCACCTAGATAACATCCAAGAATCCCGTACTTCCATGCAGAGACAGCGATCTTCCCTCTTGCAACTCCACTTCCAACGTACATAGTCACGTCAATTTCGCACTCTGAACTGCTGTCAACTTCGACGAACTAGTGAACTTTACCCATTGAAAGCTAAAAGGACAAATTCTCCATCTTCCAAATCACCACGAACGGCCACATTCTTGATTTATTGCAACGAAATCATTTAACCTTTAACATGGTCTCATCTGCTATATGATCCGTAAAACTGAAAGCTACCACGGCACTGCTCGACTAATGAAACGCGCCCAGCAGTGCCTTAGCTGAAAATACCAGTTTAAAGATGTAGATGATCGGAAACCTAAAAAACATCTAAACGGTGCCTATGTGACTGCATTTACCTTTCTTGCAATGCTACGCCCCATAAGGCGAGACTTTAGCTTCATCACTGCTAGAACCATTGCAATGCCATCATGACCCACATTCACTCTTGATCTTCCATCATGGCTCCAACGCACTCCAGTTTCTACCACCTCCAAACTCGCTAAAAGAGCTTCAGCAATAACCTCCACATCCCAAGCGAATCCATTCTCTATAGAAACTTGAAGAATCATCTGCCATATCCAAGTGGGAGCAGCTTTTGCACCACACTGGGTATCTTTAATACCTGGACAAAGCAGAATCTGAACCAGCTTATTAAAGACTCTTCCTGCTATTTCGCGAGCCCTAGCCTCATGCCTAAGAATATGGGAGTCAAATTGAGCGCGAGATCCCACAACCAAAGCCTCTCTTAATCTGCTAAGTTCTATTAGGCGGCTTAGTTCGTCCAATGGAGTAGCCAAATCCAAATCACAAAATGCCGCTACATCTGTCTTAGACTGACGCAATCCAAAACGCACAGCAGAACCTTTACCTTCATGGGGACGACGTACAATCTCCGCCTTATCGGAAACCGACTCCTCGATAATCACCTTTAGCTTTTCAGGAGTTGCGTCCTCGCTTCCATCATCTACGAACAGCAGACGGCTACTAGGTGCCCACTCATCTATATAGTGAATTAAAAGAGGGGCGCATTCGCCAATCCTTCTCTCCTCGTTGTACACTGGGACGACAAGCGTGAGGGATGTATCTATCGTGCTCATCGCTATCCACCCCAAAAACAGTCAAACCTGTTGACAACAGGCTCGCCGCAAACAACTTCTCTAAAGTTTGAACCACAAAACACTTCTTTCCTCGACTCGACAGACATTTTCAAGACTCCTAATCCTTAAGGTCCTACTGTCCAATAGACGAAGGCAGATAGTCTCCATAGAGAACTCCGCAAAATAGTTCATCGATCCCTTGAGTTATCTACTCACATTCGCATGGATCAGCAGGTTTAAAACTCCGTTCTATCCCTTAACTCCAATCATTCTTACAATGACAGCACTTCCTGCCCAGATCCAAACGATGGTGGATTACCTGATATCAACACTCTGACCAGCACCAAATCCGATAACCACGTCGTTTCAAACATGCCAAGACACCATAGCTCAGTCACCGGAGATCACTTTTTTGATCTTGACCTCATTGGCGTCGGCAACGTCTTTTGACGTTATTTTTTCATATCCAACATGGCTCCTTTCTCTTGAACTCTCCACTAGAGAACGTTCTTGCCTGCCACTTATCGCTGTCAGCAGATGAGCAAATAGTTCTGAACTTGCACTCCAACTGTGCGCTCTGGCCCACAACTTTCCGCTATTTCCCATCGATTCCCTTTGGCTAAGGTCGCGCACTAACGTAACCACCTTTGAGGCAAGAGCGGAACTGTCGCCGAATGGAAACAGCAAACCTGTTTCTCCGTCACGAACAGATTCATTTAAACCGGAAACGTCAGATGCAACAACAGGCAGTCCTCTGGCACTCGCTTCCATGCAAACGACTCCCCAACCCTCAAAAGATGACGGACACACTGCCATCCACGCCCTCGAAGCAATTTGATCGCGCAGAAGTGAACTCACGTAGCCGTGAAATCTCACAAACTCGCTGACTCCCAGGTCGACGGCTAACGTCTCGAGTCGAGAGCGATCCGGACCTTGTCCCAATATATCGACGTTGATTGGCCCAAGTTCGCCAATCAATTGAGGAACAGCCCTGATTAGAACGTCGACGGCTTTTTGTGGTTTTAGTCGCCCCATGCATAGTAACGTTGGCGTCAAACTCTCTGGGACATCTACAACCGGTGGTTCGAAAACTCCATTAGTAATCACGTCAATCTGTGACTCTCGAAACCCAAGCTTCACAAGGTCAGCTTTGGTTCCGTTCGAAACTGCCACTACCTTGCAGTTGCGATAGACCCTAGGCATTAAGACACCTTCAAGAGCAACTCCGATCCAGCTCAAATACCTAGGAAGCTGTTGCCGAAAGATCTCTTGGTGGACATGGTGAACCAGCAAGATTACAGGCATACGGCTAAAAAGAGGAGTGAAGAATGGAATGCCGTTCTCACAATCGATTATCAAATCGTATCGACCCGTCATAGAGGTTAGATAATGCAAAGGTACGCGAAGATAAAGGCTCACACGACCACCAACACGATAGACCTTGAATCCGTCGACAAGGTCCTCCTTGGTACTGCCAGGGTACCTCTGTGTCAGCCACTCAACGTGAAACTCCCTCGGATCCCAGTTCTTGATGATCTGATAAACATAGTTTTCTGCTCCACCAGCCCACGGATGGGTTGTGTCTCTCCAATTGACAACAAGTACGCGAAGTGGACGCTTCACAGAACTTTTTGGAGACACTTCGCCTTGATCTGGTCCTAGGTATCCACCAACAAAGGCCCTGGCAAACCGGATCAGGAGTACGAAATACCATACAAACTCCCATATGCCGATCGCACGGAAGCCACTCTTGCGATGCACTCCTCCAAAAAAAACAAGGGTACCAAATATTGTATAAGTCACAAGTACGGCTGCAAGTGGAGTTACCTCTTTGGTTTCGACAGCAAATAAACTCGTCAATAGAACCAGCACCAGAGCAATAAGAACGACTAATAGATCCCTGAGTGGTATTGAACTGTCTCTGTAAGGAGCGAATCGCCTACGCAGAGACCCTCTTTCTCTACCAATACGAGATAACTCTTTCAGCAAATCAGTCAAAGATCTTGGGCATGGTTCGTGGATTGAAATACTCGGTTCAGCTTTCACGTTTAGTCCAAGTTGACGAGTGACTTTGAACGACGTTCTCTCCCACGGACCCATGCCTTCTGTGGGAGACTGGAAACCACCAATGTGTCGGAAAACATCTCTAGGAAAAACAAATGAAGTTACTGTTCCCACCAGCCGCACGCGTCCTGTGTTAGCAAGCACGCCATCAACCAATCGGAGACTGCGCGGCGCTATTCTACTTGCGACCAGATTTCCAAGGCGTCCCAGGCGGTGGGTCTCACACCACATTTTTTGCCCGACGACCATACCTACCGATGAATCAGAAAAGTTCCTAATTGTAGTTGCGATCCAATCTCCAATTGGAAGAGACTTCGCATCAAAAAAAGCTACAAAATCGCCACCACAGCGGCTAAATGCCTCTTCCCATCGATAACATTGAACTGTATTTGGAAGTTCCAGGATCTGAAATTCAGCAGATCGACCGCTAATTATACCTTTCCCAGATGTAGTAATAACGACCTCTACGGGAGCAACCGTCGAACTCACGGCTAGAGTTTTAACCAACTCATCGATATCTAGTTTCGAATCATTGACGTCAACAACTACCGATAACGTGTATATGCCTTCACCGTTATGGGTCGGGCTTGTATTGCTAAATGCGTCATTTAGCACTCTAAACACCATCTCTTCATCAGTTCGATTCATCAATACAACAAGATCGACGGATCTACCTAATCACCAGCGACTCGACTCTGCAGGTAATAAAAGTACAAACAACAGTACCAAGTCTGTACTATCTTCGCAAGCAAATAAAGGGAAAACACTCCGTGGTAACGCAATATTAATCTAATTCTTCACCAAATTACCGAAAACTTCACAATAGACATTGCTCAATGACAAAAATACAAAAAAATATCGCCATGGAGTATTTAAACTCTCGACTTCTTTAGACATTTAAGCCAGTACACAAAGTCCGTCTCAATGGTCACATCCAAGTGTCACTACAAATTCTTGGCAAACGTCAAACACATCTACCTTCATCCTGTGAGTTGTAATTGAGAACCAGATCCTGGACTTAATATACGCACTCGATGATGGATTGGAGATCCTTAGGTCGTCGGTGATATCAATAACAAACGCTCCTCGCTAGTATTATAAATTAACTTTCGATCACTCGATCAACGAAGCCGACACTCACACATTTTGAGTCCTCCACCACATCACGCCAACAGATGAATTAGAGATAGAATCAAAGTTCTCGACAAACACCATCGAGGACAATTTTGAAAATATCATCCTTACCACAGGATAATTGGCAGAACTAGCAGCAACTAATCCCCAGAGATGTGCACAAGCCAATTGGTACCTACAGGTCTAAACCTATCGATAATGACCAAGAGTCAGATCCCAGTGGCCATAAATAAGTCGAAGTACTAATCTAAAAGCGGAATACCACTGTACAATTCAAT
>JAJYGA010000106.1 GCA_021785255.1 Actinomycetes bacterium | reverse complement strand
AGCAGTTGATTAGATAAGGAGTCATCTATCTATGAGTTCCGTTAATGGTTGTAACATTCCAGCCGAGCTCTATTACGTGGTTGAGAAGCATGTCTGGGCTAAGCCTGATGGAGACTTAGTTCTCGTTGGTCTAACGGATGTTGCTCAAAATATGGCCAAGACCGTTATATCTGTTTCTTTAAAAGGTGAAGGTAAGCCGATCAAACGCGGAAAGTCAGTGGCTACCGTAGAAAGTGGCAAGTGGGTTGGTCCGGTTCCTAGCCCTGTGGAAGGCGAGATCGTATCCATCAATACTGACGTCGCTAAAAATCCAGGATTAATTAACTCTGATCCTTATGGAGAGGGATGGATTGCAAAGGTTAAACCCCTTGACTGGGAGGCTGACAAGGCACTGCTTGTAACCGGAGATGAAGGAGTAGAGAAGTATCAGGAGTTCTTGAACTCTGAAGGTATCTCCTGTACTAATGAGTGATTGACGTGACAGTTCAAAGTTGGGCAGGCTGTGTTGTTCCGGAAGAGTTGTTGTACGACCTTGACTACGACGTTTGGGTTAAAGTGGACGATGACGTGGCAACGCTTGGAATGACTGATGTAGCACAGAGTCGCTGCGGAAGGCTTGTACAGGTGAGCTGGAAGGCTGCTGGCAAGAGGATTGTGCGAGGGAAGCCTCTTTCGGCTATTGAGAGTGCCAAATGGGTCGGTCCGTTCGTCTCTCCAGTAAGCGGTGTGATTTTGGAGAACAATAAAATTAGTTTTGATGTCGATGTTTCGGTGAGCAACCGTGATCCATACGGCATTGGATGGTTTTATAGAATACGTCTCAGTGAAGTTGAAGAACTTGACTACCTAGTCGACGGGAAGGAGGCGATGGCGCGCTATAAGGATCTTATTGATGAGACAGGACTTCGTTGTTTTCGATGTGAACAGTAGTTTTGTGAAATAGTTGGATATTGAAATGGCGCACCTTGATAGGTGTTGTTGGTGTTTTTAGCGGCGTAAGCCAAGACAGTTTTAGATAAGAGGGGGGTATTTGATGCCAGATGACATTGAAGTAAATGACTTTGGGAAAGCCAAGCGTATGGCGATGATCTGTTGGAGTTCGGACTTAGATAGAGTTTGGCCTGTTCTCATACTTGCCAGTACAGCTGCGGCCTCTGGGCTTGAAGTGGATGTCTTCTTCACGTTTTGGGGACTTAGAGTACTGCAGAAGAATGAGATAAGGGTAACCGGTAAGAACTGGATGCAAAAAGCTGAATCACTTGTAGATCCTGGAGGTACGGATCATTTGAAGCTTGGCAAGATTCACTTCGGTGGTGCGGGTACCAAGATGATCAAGATGCTGGCTAAGGAGTACAAGGTAGCAACACCCAAGGAACTCTTGGAGATGGCACAAGACCTTGGCGTGCGGCTGCATCCTTGTCAGATGACAATGGATCTGTATGGACTTGGGAAAGACGACTTCATTGACGGCATAAGCACGCCTATAGGAGCAGCGAGCTTTATCGATATGGCTGCCGATGCCGATATAACTCTTTTCATCTAGTGCAGAGTCATCAAAGTTCTACGCAGAGGGACACTATCTTGGTCTCTAAGACGGTGTCCCCTGCCACAAAAAGATCCCTTGAGTTACTGAAGCGGCGGGGTAACTTTATAGTTGAGTTCGAATTTGACGTTGAGAGTGATATAACGGAAGAGAAAATTGGAGACGCTGTGGCAGTCGTCGTGCCAATTCCACTTGAGCTAGAGAGAGTCGCTGATCTAGCCAAAAAAATCAGAGATGCTGCTCCTGCTGTTCTTGTTTGTGGCAGTATTGGTGTTCCGGATCAGAAACTTTGGTTATTGGCAGAGAGGTCGGGCTATAACTTAGTGAGTTCTGACGGTTCGATCGGAGGAACGCTGCTGCGTCGGTTGGCATCGCCTGATAAAGGACGGCGGGAGGCGATCGCCGTTATGAATTCTTCCGAGACTGCCGGTCGTCTAGGATTGCTGGGTACTTTTGAGATAGAAGGTAAGAGCGTTGCGATCTGGCGTAGCGGAGGAAGACTGGGGTGTTTGGAAAACGTCTGCACTCATTCAGGTGCAACTCTGTCTGAAGGAGATGTTGAAGAGGGAGTCGTCACTTGCCCGAGACACGGAAGTAGATTTGACATCTGTAGCGGAGAGCGAGTTCGCGGACCGGCAGATGACGACGTTGTGCACTATGACATCTTTGAGAAAGACGGCCGTATCTGGGTCGTACCAACTTAGTTTGGATGAAGTAGTTCGGTCCTTCTGGAGATCTCATCTTGCATTACGAGCCGTAAAGTGTCAATGGCATCAATGATTTTTGGGTGCCGCAAAGAGTAGTAGATTGTGTTTCCCTGACGGCTACTTTCTACGAGACCGCGTTCTCTGAGTACTGCTAGGTGTTGAGATACATTAGCGTAGTTTGATTCGAGTATGTCTGCTATATCTCCCACGCTAAGTTGTTGCTCTCTCAGCGAGTACAAGATCATTAGCCGTTTAGGATCGTTCATAGCTTTACACATGGTGCTCACCAGCTCGTCCATCTCTCGTTTCAACGCTACGACGTCATCCGCACCCACTCCGACTCCTCTAATCGTTGCTTAGGAGATAGCTTAGCAGAGTAAGTCCATCTGGAACAGTTGGTTCTTTTCGAGAGTTTGCGCAAGCTTGGACTAGGGCTCTGGGAAGGGAGTGATGCGTCTCCAGTTACCTATCAAATTAATATTTCGGTGCCTTGGCTTCTCAAATGACGCCTTTACCCATGCAAAACTGCTGTCCGTCTCCGTGCAACTTACGTGACCGCGAGTGTGCAGTTTTAATTGGCCATTGACAAAACGTAACTGTAGCAAACGGAAGTGGAACCGTGATAGCCACAGGAGGACCAATCTTTATCGACTCTTCGATTCGAATCAAGGTACCAGTTGAGGCGTTTTACAAAGTAACGATTGGCAATTTCGGTGCCGTCACCTACTCACTAGCTCAGGTGAAAGCGGCAGGATGGACCGCAGCTGAGAGCTTAGGATAACAGGCGAACCACGCCAAGGCGAAGGTTTGCTTGGTCTAAAAGTAATCAACCGGCTTATGGGATGTCGACTATCCTGGAGAATCCCACTTCGGACCCCAGATGTTGGTTCACGCCGTCCAGCGTGATTGTTAGCAGCAACTCTTCAGGAATCTTGGATACTAGACCGGAAAGCGTACCAGCCAAGGATACGCCAACTGCCCGGGGGGATTGGTGTAACCGTCGACTATGCAACCGTTGGCGGAGCAATATACGGCACTTGCAGTACCATTGGAGCCAGGGCTTATAACGTTACCGAGTAGTTGTGTCTTGACTGTGTCCCCTTGAATGGTCAGTATCAGTGGTTCGCTCTGGCCGAAGCGGTCGAGTTGACTCCCCACGATCATACAACGTGAAGTGCTGCATGCGGCGGAGTTGACGGAGATGTCATGCTTCTGTGCCAGAAGAGTTGCAGGCAGGGGCATTGACGACCATCGGCCCGCCTTGAACCGTAGTACCTTCATGGTCGTTGTACCCGCAGGAGTGCTCGGCGTCTCAGCTAGGAAACACGACGACACATTGCAGCTTAAGGCGTCTGGGTTTTGGTAAGTGGTTCCGGGTGCGACGGGAATAGAGGGACCCAGTGTCCAGGATGTTCCCTTCTGAACCTCCATGAAGGCCTTGTTTGCCGCCTGTCCATATTGGCTGTCGATCCCAACTGCGTAACAGGTCTGCTTAGTCTGGCAGGCAACCAAGTTAAGGGAAGAATTGGCGTTGGCACTGGAAAGCGGCGCTGCGATATTCATCGTGATTGGCGCGCTCGTCGCAGCACTTGCCAACTCGACCAAGTACGGGGCACCGAGGTTCACGTAGTCGCCATTGTTGAGCGTGAATCTGTGGAATGTTTCCCCTGCAGCAAGACATGCTTTGGCCGAGGGACAGGCGATTGAGTACAATGCGCCACCAGCTGAGGTGGAAAGGGCACCAGAAGTTACTGTTGTGTTGGGGCTAGTCGGCGAAAAGGTCTCGATTAGAGGAGAGCTGCCTTGGGAGCCAACTACCACACACTGTTGAGATGACATGCAGGCAAGACTCTGATAGGCATTTCCAGAGAGAACTTGGCGATATTGGCTTCCATGTTGGATGAGAAGTTCGCCGGTATCGTAGGCAGTTGTGACCATCGCGCAGTCTGCCAAATTCCTATAGCACGCGATGCTTCCGATGCCGGAGGCCAGCGAGTTGTGAGTGGCGCTGCCAATCGACAGATTTACCCATTTGCCGGCCACGAGTTGTATCGCGAGATTGAGTTCCTTTGACTTTGTAGTGTTATTGACTTGTCCTACTCCTATGCAGGTCACGCTGTTGCACCACATCGATTCTGGATAGGCTGAGCTGATGTTACTGGATTTAGTTGGGAAAGGCAGTGACTGCTCTGTGAGCGACTGTCCGGATAGTGAAAATTGATATACAGTGTCTGTAAAATCTTGACTGCCGCCGATGTAACAACTGGAGGTTATGCAACTGACACTTTCAAAGCCCAGATTGTTGCCCCCGGTGGGATCTGTCTGCGCAATGGCGGACCAACGTCCGTTCACCCGTGACAGCACGAGCCCTGCAGCTCCCCCTGCTTTGCGAACTCTGTAGCCAACAAGCACGCAGTTGCCAGAGGCAAGGCAGGACACGTCGTTGAGGCTTCCCGGTCCTGAGGCATACGGGAGGTTTGGGATTGCTGACCAGTGATTGGACGACCGATTACCGGCGGCGACCAAAGGGTATGCAATCCCCCGTTGTGTCGTCTTTGTCCCCGTGGCGATACACGAGCCACCTGTATAACAGCTCAGGGAGTAGATGGCACTACCAACGAAGCCCTTGGTCGGCGGTAGTGTCGTTGCTTTGGCAGTTGTGCCATTCGTGGAAAGAATTACTGCCTCCTGTTCGCCCGTCTGGAGGAATGTCGCGGATCCGCCCAATAAGCAGCTTTGACTGTTGACACAACTGATGGAATTTATCAAAAAGGACGCACCGGCCAGATTCGTGTGTTTAAATAGCGTCGGGGCAGACCATTGGTAATTCGTGTAGCGAGCGGTAAACGGAATACCACCATCGGTTCCTGCTGCGGTACATGTTTGAGCTGCTGGACACGAAGCAGCATCGGCTGTGATAGGGCCTGTGTGGTGTGGAAAGAGTGGGCCGGAAACTTGTTTGAGGCTAGCTACAGGGCCTGAAAAATATTCCGCGCTGACTCCCATACTCCCAGTAGCCAAGCAATAACTCGATGAGCTGCAGGAAATGCCGTTCAGTCCATCGACCGTAGAAGGAAATAGTATGGGTTTCAACTCAGTACTCGCAACAGGAGAGGTCGAGGCGGGTTTGGATGTCGCGGTAGTTGCGCCGCAGGCCGCAAGAAGAAGTGCCGTCAAAGTCACAACAACGATGGTACGAAGTTTCATCATCCGCTCCTAGAGACCCAACCCTTTAGGACGGGGAGGGATAGTCGCATACCATTGTGGTATACGGACTTACTTGGTTGCATGTGCTCCTTCTTCCATTTTGCTCAGCCTGACTATTACACAACTTGCGACCACTGATTCCGGAATCTTGCGACCACGCAATCTTGAATCTTGCGACCACCAATAATGTACATGAAAATGAGTACGGGATAACTCGTTCTGTTGAAATTTATCTATACGGAAACCTCCTATGATTAGACAAGTCGGTCATGTTCCCGGCTCTAGATAGCGTGACCCAAGGGGTTTGATTCGTGTAGGTAGTTTTGGCATCAGTCTCTTTCCTTTAATTCGGTTAGTTCTCAGTAGTAATAAGCGGTGGACCCTATTGTTGAGATCTGGCACCTGTGTGTAAAGGTGTAGCGCTTGTCCACATAAGCCAGATGGTTTGCAAAGCAAATCGTCCACAAGTCCACCGCAGAAAAGAGATCACGTGAATCTTGTTTCTGAATTGATTTGGATTCGCTTTGGTGAAGAGAGCTGTTGGGAGGTGAGATTATATTCGTCCTCTAGTTCATCACTAATTTCGAGGTCGATAAGAGGTGACTACTGTTAGGAAAGTCGTCTCGTTTGCAGCGGTCTTTTGATCAATTAGTTGTATTTACCACCTAGTATAAAATCAGACACTACGCGAAAGGTGACATGTGACAAAATACGATGCAATTATGGCAGAGACGGTGTATTTCTCTGGCGCAAATGGAGATTTGATTGAAGGGTACTTTGCCAGACCTATGGGTCCAGGACCTTTTGGTTCTGTTGTTGTAATCCATCACATGCCTGGATACGATCAAGGTACAAAGGAGATAGTGAGAAAGTTTGCCGCTAATGGGTACTTGGCTCTAATGCCTAACCTCTACTACAGAGAGGCGCCAGATGCCGAGCCTGACGATGCAGCGGCAGCTGCAAGAGCTAAAGGTGGCGTTCCCGATGACAGATTGGTGGGAGACGTTGAAGGAGTGTCAAAGTTCTTAAAGTCGCAGGCTAACTCTAACTTAAAGGTGGGAGTCATTGGATACTGTTCTGGAGGTAGACAGACGTTTTTGGCAGCGTGCTCGTTGAAGCTTGACGCTGCTGTGGACTGCTACGGTGCATTTGTAGTCTCTGACCCACCCGAGGGCGCCCCTCTCAAAGTCAGATCTCTAATGGGCATTGCACCGAATCTCTCTGCTCCTCTGCTTGGCCTTTTTGGCAAGGAAGACTCTTTTCCTTCTCCTGAAGAGGTGAAGATTTTGGACGACGAACTCACAAAACTTGGCAAGGAACACGAGTTTCATATTTATGACGGCGCTGGACATGCATTTTTTGCTTCTCATCGCCCAAGTTACCGAGTTGAGGCAGCCAACGATGGCTGGGAGAAGATTTGGGCGTTTTACGGAAAGCATTTGAGCTAGAGGAAGACATATGTGCACCTATATAACCAACAAGATCGATGTACAAGGATCAGCCAAAGGAGGCGATGGCTGGTTTACGGCCAAAGAAGCGTCGGTATATCTTGATCACCCTGTTCATGCACCCTATACCCACTCTTTAAACATTGACTTTCTCAATCAGGATCTCGGCCCTTCTTTTAGAGTGGCAGTAGAACTCAACCCTAAAGACGCAGTGCTTTTGGCGCGAACCATATTGGACACTGTTGAGGCGATGAGCGACTTGGCGGAGGGGTAGGGTCTTTGGCGATACTTTTCTGATGAGGGACACTAGGCCACAGACGTGACCGTTGGGTCTGGTTCTCCCTCTGAACTATCAAGGACCAAAGAACCGGACTCGATGCTGTTTGCCCCCATCTGTGTTTCGAATTGAATCGCATAAAGTTCGGCGTACAGTCCTCCTTCTTTAATTAGTTCGTCATGGGTACCAGACTGAACGATCCGTCCTTTTTCTAGTACGATGATTTTGTTTGCTTCTCGAACGGTAGAGAGACGGTGCGCAATTACTAACGACGTGCGTCCTTTGAGCGCGTGTTTAAGCGCTTCTTGGACTTGGAGTTCGGACTCTGAGTCAAGATGAGCCGTAGCCTCGTCCAAAACTACTATACGAGGAGCCTTCAATAGTATACGTGCGATAGCGATTCTTTGTTTTTCTCCTCCGGAGAGTCGGTATCCTCGGTCACCAACTACGGTATCTAATCCCTCTTCAAGGGAGTCGACTAATTCCTTGATCTGAGCACCCTTTAGCGCCTCATACATCTCTTCTTCGGTTGCATCAGCTTTGGCATACATCAGGTTGGCTCTTATCGTATCGTGAAATAGATGTGCATCTTGTGTGACTACTCCTACCAGGGAGTTCAACGATGAGAGTGTCGCTTTTTTGATATCAACTCCATTTATTTCTATGGAGCCGCTTGTGACATCATAAAGCCTAGGAAGCAAGGACGAAAGTGTAGTTTTACCTGCTCCGGAAGGACCAACTAGTGCTACCAACTCTCCTGGTTCGACATAAAAGGACACGTCAGAGAGGACCTGCTGTTGAACCTTATTGTCGAGGATTGCTACTGACTCTAGTGAGGCTAAAGAGACCTCCTTCGCACTTGGATAGGTAAAGTCGACGTTTTTGTACTCAATTGAAGCTTCCTTGTCTTTTATGTCGACGGCGTCGTCGGCCTCTTGAATCATGGGTGGGAGGTCTAGAACTTCAAAGACGCGATCGAAGGAGACGAGTGCGGTCATTACGTCGACTTGGATGTTGGATAGAGAGGTCAATGGACCGTACAATCGCCCTAAATAGGCAGTTAGCGCTACTAATGTTCCAACGGAAAGTTCTCCTTTTACAGCCAATACTCCGCCCCAGCCGTAGACGATCGCCGTTGCAATCGAAGCAGTGAGAATTAATGAGACAAAGAAAAAACGTGAATACATTGCTTGGGTGATGCCTATATCTCTAACTCGTGCAGCTCTGCCTTGAAATCCCTCTAGCTCTCGCTTAGGATTTCCGAAGAGCTTGACCAAGATAGCGCCCGCTATGTTGAAGCGTTCCGTCATGGTATTTGTCAAAGAGGCATTTAGATTATAAGACTCTCTGGTGATTGCTGAAAGTTTCTTTCCTACCCATTTAGAGGGCAGTATGAAAAGAGGAACGATTACCAGAGAAGCTAAAGTTATTTGCCAGGAGAGAAAAAACATAGCGCCCAAAACCAAGATTACAGTAAGGAGATTGGAAACTACAGAAGACAGTGTGTTTGTGAAAGCACTCTGAGCTCCTAGTACATCGTTATTTAATCTAGAGATCAATGCACCGGTTTGGGTTCTGGTGAAAAAGGCGATTGGCATCTCTTGAATGTGAGCGAAAACCTTTGAGCGCATGTCGTAGATAAGACCTTCGCCAATTTTGGCAGAAGCGTATCGTTCGAATATGGAAAGTACCGCACCAACTACCGCTAAAACTCCTACGAGAACTGCTAAAAGAACTATGAGATGTTCGTTTTTCCCGATAATGCCCTGATTGATAATGGATCTATAGATCAAAGGGTTGGCAACGCCAATTAAAGAGTCGAAGGCTATGAGAACTAGAAACCATATGAGAGTCTTTTTGTATGGCGCGGCAAAACGAAACATCCGTTTCGCAGTTCCCGGTCGAATCTGAGATCCCTTTAAAGAGTCGTCTCGCCTCATGGAGCGCATGGCCATAGCAAAGGCTGCCCCTCCCGGTTGGTTCATCAATGTGTGACCTCCTAAGTGTCAGTACTAAGTTTGAGTGACTGTTCGCCTTGCTGTGAACCAATAAGTCTCCCAAGGAGATGGTTGGTGGGAGTTGGAGGCAGGCAATTGATGGTATTGGTCGACAAACCTCACAGCACCCCCGATGGACAACGGACACCAGTGCTTCCCAACCCGCAGTACCCAGATGGATTCTTCGCCAGATACTGCTGATGATACTCTTCGGCGTAGTAGAAGTTTGTAAAGTGAGCTATCTCTGTTGTGATTTTACCGTACCCCCTGGCTGTTAAAAGAGCTTGGTACTTCTCTTTGATCTCTTCTGCTGCTCGTGATGTCGCTTTGTCTGTGACAAATATCGCGGAGCGATACTGCGTACCGATATCGTTTCCTTGTCGCATATATTGCGTTGGGTCGTGCGACTCGAAGAACTTAGAGACTAGCTGAACATATGTGGTTACCTCTGGGTCGAACACAACGAGTACGGTCTCGGCGTGACCTGTTTTGGAACTGCACACCTCTTCATAGGTCGGATTGGGGGTGTAACCACCCGCATAACCCACTGCCGTCGTATAGACCCCTTTTAGTTGCCAAAAAACTCTTTCGGCACCCCAGAAACAACCGAGTGCAAAGTATGCTCTCGCGAGGTGTTCTGGAAATGGTTCTGTTAAAGGAGTTCCAAGTATGACGTGTTTTTTTGGAACTTGAAGTCCTGTTTCACGTCCGGTCAAAGCCTTCTCTTTGGCTATCATCTCCGTCTTTAGCTTTGATCCGAACATGCAAGGCACCCACTTTACATCAGCTCTTTAGATATATAACACAACTTTGTAGCAATAATGCCGACACTCAGGGTTAATTGACCAAGTAAGAGTACAGAACGGGCTAAATAATGAATTCTAATCTAGTCGAAATTGGTGAGCAAGTACCAGAGGTATTCACTAATGCGAGCAAGAGCCACTAGAGAAGTGTAGTCCTCTCTACGTAGTTTGACCCCGAGTAAGGCTATCTGGCGTAGGTGGACTGGCTACCTCCGGATCATATAGCTTTGGATGTCATTGTTGTTTATGATAAGTTGAAATCAATCCAGAGCTTCGATCTGATCACCGTTCCGTTGTGCTTGAACTGAGTGTAACTCGTCCGCCTTACGCGTTTGGTGGAAACTGCAGATTGTATCCAGTGGTCTTCGATGTCAATCGATAGATCTGTACGACACCTTTACTGAGAATCTCCTTTACCTGAGACCGGTCGTTTAGCAAGAAGGTACGGATTACCTTGGCTTGGGCACTGGAAGGGTCGGCGATGCCTTGGTTATCAACGACGATGATGTAAGTCTGATGACTCCAGATCGGAACTGAGGCACCTTGAAATGTTATCAATGAGTAGACGAGACGTCGACCACTAAAACGCCCAACGGTTCCGTTGCCGGAGATGACTTCAGCTCCGCTGGGAATGTGTTTTAATACGCTGGCCAATGTAGTGGCAGTGGACTGGCTGACGGAGTTGTTGAAGTCTTTTGCGGCGATGAGGTTTGGATATGACGTATAAAGAGCTACTACTAATGAGACGGCAAAAGCCATTTTCGGAAGGAGTGACTTCAGATGGTTAGGGTTACCGTAAGACCAGAGCAGAACCATAACTCCTGCGACTGTGAGTATGGGTTCGAAAGATACGATTTGAAATGAAGCGAAGTTTGACAAAAATATAGGAGTTTCAACAAGGACAGGGGCAGCAAGGACAATAAGTGCTGTGACCAGACCAAGAGGGCTGAATAAACCCACAATATTTCCGCTGATGAGGTAAGGAACAGTCAGTGGTATGTGTTGATGCAGGGTTGAGAAGATAATGCCGAGATGAGACAAGGTTCCTAAGACGAGACTTATAGCTGATTTGGGCGGGTGGTTTCCGGCGAGATACCCGTATCTCTGAAGAAAACTTGACGCTTCGGCCAGGTGTAACGAAGACTCGACAACAGATGCGACACCGCCGCTCAGCGCAATGAGTAGCGCGGAAATATTCTTAGATGGCTTCAGGAGAAACATCCCTAGTCCCAGTCCAATAAGGTATGTAGAAGGCACATCTCCTGTACTTATGACTAAAAGAACAAATAAAAGTGAGAGCCTTCGGTGACCGTTCAGGTAGGTGTAGGCAGCTGCCAGTAAAAACAACATTGAAAATGGTTCAAGGTGAAAGTCGAAAAATGCGCTGAAGTAGTACCAAGGATTTAGAAATATAAAGGCTCCGATAGTCAGCAGTTCGACAAACGCGTGCTTGTTTTGAAAGAGTTTGTGTATCCAAAGAGCGGCTAGAACCTGAGTCGATGCAATAGCGAGGTCTTGTAGCACGAGTAAAACGAACCCATTTGGAAACATCGCAACCAAGGGTGCTAAAAGCCACACGAAGAACTCGCCGTGAGAGTGCAAGAATGGGAACCCGTAGTGAGGGTAGTTGAAAGGGAACAGGGTGTCATATGGGTAGTAATGACCATGTGCAATTAGGTAGGTCGCCTGATAGAAGTTGGAAAAGTCTGGTGTCAGCTCAAAGTGATTAAAAAGTGCTGATGAATGAATGATCATTCCCCCTGCACTAAAAATTCCTGCCAGTATCCAAATGACGTTTAAGTTTGAGCCCCACGTTCGATTAGCACCAATGTCGTCTACCTTGGTTTCTTTGGTGAACATAGCCCTCTCTTTCGTGGGAACAATGACTTGCGGTGCCTGAGTGAGCTATTCTAACAGAACGTTTTGCTCTGGCGTAAGGACTTTGATTGATCTGATTTTTAGAAGCGCCCAGATGGGTTTTCCATAGCTTCTCATCTCATCTTTTAATACGCAAGTATGACGTCTTGACCGTCACGGCTTGGATTTTAGTGATTGGTTTGGCAGAGGGCGAGTCGATTGGGTTGCAACAATTCGAACATATGTACTATACCAAGCAGTAGTGAAATTACCTGAGTGGGCACTGTCCCAAGGTATACATCCTCAGACAGCATATAAGTGGTATCGTGCCGGTACTTTACCTGTTCCTGCGCGTAAAGTGGGACAACTCATATTGGTGGGGGACTTAGAGTCGCCACCATCTGTGTCTAAGTCTGCCGTTATATATGCACGGGTCTCTTCTGCGGATCAGAAGCCAGACTTAGATCGCCAGGTTGCTAGAGTTCTTACCTGGGCTACGGAGCATGGATACTCAATAGATCGTGTAGTAA
>JAJYGA010000124.1 GCA_021785255.1 Actinomycetes bacterium | reverse complement strand
CATTCTCGTGGTGGATGGATCCGTAAGGCAGTGGAAGAAGAGTGGAACCTTTCTTCTAGGTATTCGAGGGAACACTTATCTACTAAAGAATTCAGACCATATCACGTAGATAGCAATGAAAGTACTAGACGAGCAGCACAACTGGCTGGGATTGATTTAGATAATTGAACTAAAAGATAAATTTATGCCCTAAATAATTACTACGAATACTAATACTAATACTAATACTATATTGGTGAAGTTGATTACTAGTAGGAGGTTTTACTCACGCACGAAACCATCTCGCTTAACTAGCTAGGTGTTCTTAGCTTTGCGTTGGATTCTAGATAATCTAAATAATTCGTAAAGATTCACGAGGCTTTTGAAGATATCTGTTAAAATTGTCCACTGACGATTGACCCTGTTTGTAAAGAGTCCTTCTACCACTACTTTCACTCCAGCAGTTACATAAGGCGAGTGCAAACCCTTACAACAAGTGCTGGGTGGAAGTTACTTTAGAGAAATGGGAAAACTTTGGTAAAGAAGGTGGAGTTACGTGAGTTATATCCAAAATATCCGTACAGTAAATCAATAGCACTCAACAGTGTCGGTATAAATGTATTCATCTAACCAGACCCTTCTGTAGGCGAGGGGTATCCCTAAATCCAGGCTTTCTGTGTTAGCCGGTCTCTAGCAACCGATATCTGGTGTTCGCTATATTGGCGTTTGCGTTGGTTCCACCTATGTACGGCAGCAATAGTATCTTTCAAAGTGGAGGCTGCTTCGTATTTGACAACCCAATGTACTGTAGCGAGTAACTCTACTCCTATCGGTGATTCAAATCCATCCATAAGTTTTGTTACTTTATCTACTCGCATGTAGGTGTCATCGTTGTTTGCTAAGTATTCCTTGGCTCTTGTGGCGGCCCCATCTTTGAGTTCAATGAGCTTGTCAGGTGCATCTCCACCATCGGCGTAACCATTTATTAAGTGACCTTCAATAGCGTTTAGTGTGTGACGGAGGTTTTCGGCATAAGGACCGTATGGTCCCTTAACGTAGTGCAGTCGTAGTGGTTCTCCACCCTCTTGTAAAAAGTACATGAGCTTATGAATCTCCAACAGAGAGATAAAGGGATCTAGGTGTCCATCGCGATAGCTACTAATCAGTTCGATTAATGCAGCTCTACCAGGTGTCATTTTTGGAACTTTATCAACTTTCACCAAAACGTCGGACTTAGGTGCTCCATTTGGCTCATAGACAACAACATGGACATCAGATAGTGGTTTTAGAGCTGATTCAATGCGCTTCTTTACGTCAGACCAGTCCAGTCCTCCAAGTCCGCTGCCAAGTGGGGGTATTGCTATTGAATGAATATCGGTTTGGATAATAAGATCAACCAGGGCATGGAGTCCTACCTCAATATCCTCTATCTTGCTTTTGTTGCGCCACTGGCGTTTGGTGGGGAAGTTGATGATGTATTTAGGAGATAGAAGCTGTTCGGTAGGGTAGACGAACATTCTCCCCGGGCGTACCTCACCACGACTACAAGCAGCAGCGTAAGCTCTGAAGTTATCAGGAAACTTCTTCTTGAACTGTAGAGCAATACCACGACCCATAACACCTTCGCAATTTACGGTGTTTACGAGCGCCTCTACCTTATCTTGGAAGATATCACCACTTCGGAACTCTATCACTTCGGCTTCCTCCTTGATCAATAATGCCAGTTAGGTGCTACAGTTATCTGTGGTTGATGGCTCGCTCTTGAGGTAATGGTTTCAACAATAGATGCAGTGTCAGCAGATCTAACTCCTATGCGGTCTACCAACTCCCAAGGGAAACTTTCTTCTACTAGAAATTCTGCTTGTTTATTCTCTCGGTGTGATTGCCAGTTGGGGGATTGAATGGTGTTCCAATCGAGTTTGTCTAGGTGTTTCAGATTGGCGTAGTCTTCAAAGAAATACGATCCTGCGTTTGAGGTAGTAAAAGCCCATCTTCGATTATTTTGACTTGCCCAGGCAGTGACACGAGATAAGTCGGCTTCAAGGTGGATAATTTGATCTTGCCCTCCATGGTAGGGGAGATCTGGGTAGTTGTCTCTATGGATAAGGTACAACATAACCGACCTGGGACAGAAGTAAAATGGGACGCAATCTCCAACATGAAGTCCGCGGTGACTTTGGAGAGGTAAGTTGAGCCGGCGTTGTTTGATGTTGTTCATTCCAATTACCGAACCAGACTGTGGCTGCCCAGATATTATTTTGTCGCACAGTAGATAACCTTCATTGATAATTGAAGTTAAACGATCCCAGTGAATTATGTGATAGATCTTTATTACTTCAGGTACTGCCAAAAGCTTGCTCTCGAAGACCCAAAAATGAAAAGTTTATACATGAAACCATTAACCTAACCACCCCAATCCTACTAACCACTAACCAAACTCATGGGCTCCGCCTACAGTTACTATGAGAACTCTGTCGCTAGGGGAGTAGAGGACTACTACTCCGGACTAGGTGAGATGTCTGGGTACTGGATAGGGAACAGGCAAGCACTAAAAGAGGTAGGACTAATCTCAGGTTCTCAACCCAAGGCAAGCGAGTTATCAGCGTTACTTGAAAACGGTGTAGATCCACAAAGTGGAGAGAAACTGGGTAGGGGAGTCTCAAAGATAACAGGTTGGCAGACGTCATGGAGCGCTAGGGTATGGGTAGGAAGTTGCTCGAAGGTCGACTTCGCTTGGATGTATGTGACACTCAGCTCGCCCAGAGCCTCAAAGGCGAACTTTGACGTCATCTTGACTCCATCGGCCACCTTCTGCTTCGTCTCAGTTGAAGCGAATTTCGAATAGCAGTAGACACCAGAGGCAGCTATCGCAAGCAGAATCGGCCAAGGTACGTGCTTTGCCAATGCCCGCAATCCTCCGTATCCGGCCATAGTGATCCCGCCACCGACGATTGCGGTCGCCTGGATCGCTTGCCCGAGCGGCCCGAGATCACCTCCAGCTCTCAGGTTTTTGAGCCACTCTCGGTGTTCTATGTGATCAATCCCCTCGCCATACACAGCGACGAGTGGCTTACGGTCACTGCTCAGCAAGGGGGCGTCGAGGAGAAGCGTCAGCATCGCCGTCGGTAAATCATCCGGGTCCCCTTTATCAGGGTCGTCGAGAACCTGCAGTCGGCCCAGTTCCTCGCTGGTGTAGAGCAAGGTCGATGGAATGTCGACCCATCGCAGGAGTCTCATGTAGGTGCCTTCCCAAACCGCCCGGACTAGTTCTGGATCGACACCCCTCTGAGCGGACCACTCATCCATGTGGTGGAGTACTTCTTCAATGACATGTCGGGCACAGAAGAGTCTTAAGACCCCGTAGCCCGCCGCGCTTGCGAGCACTTCCGGATCCTGTGGCACAGATTCGTTCACCGCTCAATTATTTCTGGTCGTGTCTTCTTTGGTGGTTGTCGTGGTCATAGAGAAGTTCCTTCTACACCCTCCGGCTTATAGATTAACTGTCGCAACGTGCCACATAAAATCTTGAAAAAAAAGGTTTCGCGAGCAGTCATTCCTTAGTTTTGAAGGGCTTGAGCCGCCCTAATTGCAGCTAACTCTGCAAGCAATGCGCTATACACTCGACTTTTTTGCAAGTCAATAGTTTGGGCAGCGCCAAGTTTGATTTCATCTTCGTTACAATCCAATATTGGGTGACGTACACGCCAGTAGTACCTATTTGTTTGCGTTGTCCAATTTGCATATAGATCCTCCCATGATTTTAGACCCATTGGTGGGAGAAGAGAAGCACAATGAATGGGCTCCGCCAAACTTTGAATTCGAAAATCAAGCGAGAGCCGAAGCGAATCAGTTCTATTTGGAAGCGCACGATGGACCGTGAGACTCTTGAACACTATGGCATCACCCAGTTTTAACGACGCAGACGACCAAATATCTGTCGCATTTGTAATTGTTACCTTGCCTCCAACACCCGATCCTTTGATAAAGGGTCGCTCTCCATTCAAATGCGACCCAGTCAACACAGCTAATGGCCCCATATCAAGTTCACAGTTCACAAGAGGCAACCATACTGTAATTGCCTCTTGTGAACCTTGAACCGTAGTCCAGTCTTGGTGTGGTGGGGTCGGAGGCGTCTCAGGAAACACTACACGAAGAACCACTCGTGGATGACGGAACAATTCCTCGATACCAATTAATGCGGCAAATTTATCCAAAGATCGATCATGAGGGATATCGTGGAGATCTGGATTTGCTATCAAGCGACGGTAGGTACGTCGATACCTTGGCTCAGGATCTACGCATTTGAGCAACATATTAGCCTGGAGATTGCCAGCATTCCCTCGAAGCCAGCCTACCCTTCTGAGATCATCGAGGAGGCCATCTCGGACCCGACTCAGCTTAGACTCGCCCACAAGCTGCCTGACCACTATCGCGCCATCACGCTCCAGAGCAGCACGCATATCCCCACGAACACCATTGACATGGTAATCTCTTAACGAGGATACGGGTATGCCCAAGTCATTGGTACTCTCGATCTCCATTATTTCCGTCCTTTCACGCTATCCCGGGATGGTTTGTAATCGCACCGTATGAGGCAGACCAATTCCTCTCACTCCCAGAGACTGAGCAAGAGCCAGAATAACTCCCGAGGATCCTGTCATCAAGGATGACCCCAGTCTTCCCGTACGGTCGTCCACCCACCCAACGCCTGAGGCAGTCTTTCTTGCGCTCCCAACGATTGCAATTAGAGTCCGTATCCTATGCTCCGTCCAGGCTAACTCGTATCTCCATTTCGCATTTAGCGGATCACTAACTAGCCAAGATCCTGCTAACCCATGACAGGCACCGACAGATCTGCTTCGGAAAGAACCGGGTAAGGGCTGTGGAATCCCTGAAGATGGAAATTTGTCCTCTAAAGTGACTGCAAGATCGGCGATTCCGATTATCCCGTTACATAGTGAGTTTTCTAGGTTAAATGAAGTGTTTATCGGCTCCTTGAGCAGACTCAGCATCAAATCCGGAATCACATCTTCTCGACGCAGATCCTTGAGAACCGAATTTGCTCTCAATAGTGCCAATGCGACTCCATCAAGTCCGTAAGCTAGACCGCGAGGTATACGCGTTGCCTCGAACCGAGTAGTAAAAGCATTTTCTTCATACGGTCGTCTAAGTTCATTCGAAATGCGCCTTATGGTGGACCTAAGGCCCTCGCTATCGTCAATGTCAGCCAACGCAGAAAGAGCCACCATGTCGCCAGCAAGTCCAGAAAATAAACTTTGAGGACCATGAAAGTCATGAGTCAGATCAAGCAGCGCCTTTACGGCGTTTAATTTCAAATGTTTATCATCTAGCTTAACGCCTGCATATGCTAGCGTCAAAGCTATCCCGGTACCACCGAAGTAAAGCCCACCGGACGCTTCAAATAAGGTGGGGTTATCTGTCAAAAGCCTAAGAGCTCTAGAGGCGGTTTCGAGTCTATCATTAGCAAGTAAGCACCAAATTGAACCTGCAACGCCACAGAAAAGCGAGGCTTGACTGATGTCTAGAAATTCGCTGGTTGCCACCTTTTTAATTATGGCATCTAAGTCGGCTTCCAACTCCGTCAAACCAGCATCAAGAACCTCTTTTATTATCTCGTCATCCTTCAACTGAGGAACTATCTTTTCTAAGCAATCGGAGGACAAAGTATTCTGCGCCGAGTTAGCGATAGATAGAGCTTCAACTGCTTGGCACAGTGCGAAATTCAGCCAAGGCCTCTCAGCTACGCGCGACAGTTCCGTCAAACCTGTTAGGCAGGCTACTAGCGTTGCTTGACATTGTTCCCGACTATGGGATATGGGGCTTGAGAATGTCTCTCGTTGTGAGTGAATAGCGTCTCCTTCCCAATCAATGAGAGCTAGCGTCTCACCTTTCCACCGTAAGTTACTCGGGGACAAATCCACGAGGTTCACACCCATCTCAATGCCAGCTTGACGGAGAATAGTTAGTCCATCTCTCAATCGATAATATTCATCAACACTTTGTAAAGCTCTCATTCCAGGCTCTATATCACCCAGATCTTCGACGATAATGGCAGCTAGCTCGGGAGTCACGACATATTCATAGAGTTCTGGCGCAAGCGAACCAGCACCCTGTAACTGCAGAAGCCTCCCTTCCTGTATAATCCTTGCGACACCCTTCAGACCAGTAATACGTCGAACTGCCCACTTCACAATGAAAGTCTCCGTATTATCTTTGCTTGAGGCTGTTGAGATTCTTGCCACCCAAATAGAGCTTTGCCTTAAAAGGCTTATTATGTGACATTGGATTGACAGACTCGCTGCCAGGTTTTGCTGCATATGAAATCGGAGCTCGTGTGCACCGTAGCTCTCTGGGAATAGATCAGATTCCCATGGAGGGAAGCATTCATAGACTTGAGGAAGGTCGTACATCACCTCTTGGTTAGGTCCTCTAACAATCCCTACTTGAGTGGCAAGTGCCGAACTATCATCTCGCGCACCTCCGTAACGATAACTAATGCAATCCGTTAGTTTCAATCGCCTGTCTCTCGCTGGGAGCGGACCATGTAACCCCTTGAAAAGGATACCTAGCTCCTCAATTAATTTCCTAGCCTGATCGGCAGAGCGAGGGTATATCGTTATCAGCTTTCCTTGCCCGTTAATGCCATAACGCCCTGAAACTAGACCAGACGCCACTTTTGTGGAACGCGCTATTTTCCATGAGAACTCCTCACGAACCTTTCGTAGATGCCTGAACGCCACTCCGAGCTCGCTCGCATCGACATTAATGTGAATCTTCCAGCCAGCCCTATTTTCTGGATTACCTCCAAACCAAGTCCATAAACCCCTTCCAGATTCCAACCCGATCTCATCCACTACTTCACTCCTGCGTCACTTCTCGTGTCTGTAGACAATTGTCACAAATAGCTCCTATCGACTCTCGCATCACCTCAGAGCCGCTTGTTCGAGCTTTTACGAGTCCATCCTGGGAGCGAACCGGAAGCACTCCAGAAAGAAACGAGATCACCTCGCGCGCGTATGCCACGCCTGCAGCCGTGGTACCTATGCCCATACCGCCGAAATTGTGAGATCGAATGGGGCTCAATGACTGTAACACCGGTGTAAGTCCTTGCCCACCATTTTTTTCCATCCACAAAAGAACACAATCGATGCAGGGACCCTTGCCTGGAACTATAAGAGGACCAAAAGAGGAGAAGAAGGTCGGAAGCACGGCTACACCAGCACGCTTACCGGCTCTTCCGATCCATCGAACCACACTGGGCCAAGGATCATCAGCCGTAATGACTGCTATGTCGCAACCAGTAACGACCCGGAAAGCTGACTCTTCGTTCGTCACTCGCGTTCGCAAACTCTCGACATTAATTTCGGAATCGTACTCTTCCATAAACTTTTTCAAAGCTGCAACTTTTGGTTTACCGATATCAGCCTCTTTATAGAGCAACTGCCGACCCAGATTAGAAAGCGAAACTATATCGTGGTCCACAATGCGTATATTTCGAACACCCGCTGCAGCTAAGTGCAGTACAGTCATCGAGCCGGAACCACCCGCACCCACGACTACTACTTTACCTGCACTAATTCGTCTCTGTACTGTGATTGCTCGTTGGCTACTCGACAGGACACTAGAAAGCGTTACTAGTTGCGGCTGAAGTCGTATCATCTGTGCACTTGAAACCTCTGCAATCTCAGATGGCAACCTCTGAATAAGCACACCGCATGATAAAAGCTTCCTAGCAATTCGCAATGCATTAAGGCACTCGTCATCGACTTGACCGACAAGCAAATCACTCAGCAGACGTCCTCTCTCGACCACACCAAGAAGACGTTCAAACGCAGGTAAATCATAAATCTCTATTAGTCGCCCAGATGGATGTAGAAAATTAATACTTTCATTGCATTGCCCAATGCGCATCCAATCCGGATGCCATTCTAGGCGCGTTTCCCCGTTATCTACTTTCACTGAACCAACTCAAGTCTTGAATGAGTCGCAAGTCAAGCTTCATCCATTGGCAGGAAATTGAATATGGATAGAAAAGCCCACCCTTAAGACAGACCCCATGATGCATATCTGTCGTTGCCGGTCCTATCTCCAAGTTACGCAAAAGGTCAATTGCTCTAACAGATATTGATGAGACACGCGAACTGCCATGATGGTCGGTAGCGAATTTGATGGTAATTCTTTGATCTCCCCGATTAAAGTAGGCTGACTGAATGAAGTTAATAGACTCTTCGTGGCTTTCGCGTTGTGGTGTTGCCTTGGGTAATCGCAGAGGCGCCGCCTTACATGCCAGTCGAAAATTTCCAATCCAAGGCTCCGCAACCATAAACTTACCAGTCCGAATTAAGGGCAAACGTTCTTGCATGCGAGTGTCCATGACACCCTCGTGAATTAGATTGTGGCTGTATAGTGTTCTACCTAGATCATCCCGCTCGTAGGTAGCAATGGCATCAGCAGGTGAGGGATCAAACGTCACCTCGCAGCCACCTATAAGTCCTATAGGCTTAACTATCATTTGATCTTTGTTCTCTTCAGATCTCTGTGCCAGCCACTCAAAGTAATGTCCAAACAGTTCGTGACTTAGCACAGCAGCAGCCTGTCCACGAAACATGAGAATCTGTTTGTGCCTGGGGCTAGCCTGCAATCGTTCTATACCTGCTGACTCTATCCTAAGGCGCCCTACGGTGTCATTAATCCGAAGCGGACTTAAGTAACCCTTTGAGATGGACTGTATCCATCGACAGCGACTTGAGCTTGCCCCATAGATGTCGAGCACATTCCATATCTCTTCTGGTTCCGAAATTGGCTCACCATTGATTACCCAAGTTCGTTGCGTCACGTGCTCGATAGCAAATATTTCCAGAGGAAGCCGAACACCGTGTCCGTTGAGGATCCCCAAGATAACTGACCAAGGATCTTCTAGTTGGTTCCCGTAGGAAGGTCCACTCAAGCCGAGTGGGATGTCGTCCTTAGCCGGGAAACTCCTCTCGCCAACTTTACGCCGGACCCCGAGCCGAGCGCCTGAACTGATATAAAAAGGAATTTCATATGTCGAGTCACTACGTCGATCTGAAACAACCCCTCTGACAATTTGAGTTGACCACCTTCGTCTAGAATTGTCGAAATTTGTCAAGCAGGTCAAAGTGCGTTCTTCTAACCACGCGTAGGTCATCGGCCCCACAAAACGTCTAATTCTGTTCCATAGCTTTTGATCCATGCTCAACCTAGGTACAGATTCGATATGACGGTGACTCCATCCAGTAGTTGCTGAATGACATTAGCTTCTAGCCTTGGATCCCATTACATTTCTAATGAGACCCAAGACATCGTGATTGCTCTATTTTTATCTATCTAATTACAGATAGTTTAGGAGTGCTCAAGATCCTCGGGGAATTCCGGAAGGGGAGCGCGCGTGAAGACTGCGACCTTCCAACTATCGTCCACCTTAACCAAGATTAGAGCAGCGTTTGACTCGTAATGCTCACCGTTAAAGCCCAGCTCACTTCGATGATATATGGCTATTGCAGTATTTGGTGACATGAACCTTACGTCGAAGTCACTCAGTACTGGGTGATCGACGTCAGTTGGAAACACATGTTTGGCAACTTTAAGAGTCGCGTCCGCAGTTGGCATAGCTTCTACGTCTTCTGATCCAACAGAAAACATGTTGCCATTCACTACCATTTGAAATCGGTCAAGTTGAAGTTCACGATGGTTAGCAACATACTCATCAATTGTAGAATGCTCCCAACGATCCACGATCTCAAGGATCTCGTCTACAGGCAAGTCAAGATCCTCCATCTCGCTCCATGAGATATGGCTAGTATCCCAATCCATGTCAGCAATTCGCGGCTCAGTCAGAGCAAAATCAAGTTGGGATTCATGCATTAGCCTATGCATATCTCCCACTTCGAACGCAATGTTATTTTCCGGTATCGGTTCCACTAGCTTCTCCTAATTTCTCGTTGTTGGCTCCTTGCGCTTTGCGATTTAGACTCCTGTCTCGACTTACTGTAGGATATTGGTATATACTTGTCAACGTAAACCTAGAGCTTGTGCTTAGGAATCTTTAATATATAGGTGTGAGTTGTGTCTTTAGATTCACCCGAGAAGAGTAAGTAGGCAGGTACACCTTGGGAAACTACAGAGGATCACCGCTCGATGATCTCAGCTGTAAGTTCGCACACCGTTACTCTTATGGATAAGACGAAAAATCTGCGCTAATCTATGAGACTCTCTGCGGTCAACTGCTCGGATCCCTCGCAACAACTCGACATTTGGAAGGACTGCGACTATCCCACCTAATGTGTTATGGTGATCCGCTGCGAGCAGCAGTGTAGCCCAGTGGCAACTGAGAGAGATCTCAAAGCGTTCTTTCGTGCTTTCCACCTCTTTCACTAGAAGATGTAGTAGGTTTGTAGGGGTGCTCCCAAAACCAAACCTGCTTAGGGTGAAGCCTAAATTGACTCAAACGGAAAAATCATTGTCGTAGTTTGAGGCTGGGTCGGCAGCGGAAAATATGACGAAATGCATAGGGCAGTCCCACTATCAGACACTGAAAGAGGCCAAAATTGAAGTACAAAACTTTCGCCTTCGTTCGAAGCGTCGTCACAACGAAGTCGCAACTTAGAATTCTTCTCCTTGAACGGCTCGCCAATGGACTTGCCGGGTCAATGTTTGTGATCGTCCTTACCTTTGTTGCGCTCGACGACTTGAAGAGTATCAACGATCTCGGGATAGTACTTACATCCGAGGCCGTACCATTTGTAGCCTTTCTTCTTGTTGGTGGAGTTGCGGCTGACCGTCTTTCACGCAGACACATTCTCGTTGTAGGCGATGTGCTGCAGGTGCTGGCCTGGGGTGGTCTAGGCATATTGGTCGTGGATCGATCGATCAATGTCATTGAAGTAGTGATTACAGCAGTGCTGTCAGGTGTAGCATCAGCTCTCTCTTCACCTACAATCGCAGGTCTCATACCCTTGGCGGCCCGAGCTGAGGATCTTCAAGCCGCTAATGCCCTTACGGGAGTCATTAGTGCCGTAAGTAGCCTCGCGGGACCTGCGCTCGCTGGAACCCTGATCGAGCTGGCTGGGACTGGAACGACGCTGCTGGTGATAGCCGGCACCTATATCATAGCAACAGTCGGAGCACTTCGCCTTCGCATCGGCAGAGAGCCGGGCTCCCGTGAGGTAGGTATCGTCGGGGACCTGCGGTCTGGTTGGAAAACATTCACGGGGATTACCTGGCTCTGGGTGAGTAGCGTTCAATTCTCATTATGGAATGGTGCTGTGTATGCTGTCTTCCTTGTAGCTGGCGCTGTTGAGGTAAAGCGCTTCTCGGGTGGAGCGACTTACTGGGCCGCAATTCAAACAGCCTTGGCGCTGGGAACATTATTGGGAGGCAGCTGGTCTCTTGGTCTCCGGGCGAAGTTCCCGCTCAGGTTCGGACTTCTCGTATCTAGCGTGTTCACCCTCGTGCCATTAAGTCTTGTTCTACACATGCCTACTGCTATCGTCCTGGTCGCCTCAGTTAGTGGTGGGGTCGGTATTGCGGTTGTCAATTCTCTCTGGTCCACCGTCACACAACGGCACGTGCCTGCTGAATTTAGATCCCGGGTGAACGCATATGACCAGCTTGGTTCAAGTGTCCTATTTCCTATCGGCCTTTCAGTCGCTGGAGTGACCACAGCGATATTCGGAGTCAGTGCCGAACTGTGGGCGTCGGTAGTCTTTGCCATCGTGCTCCCCCTCTCACTAGCGATACTTCCTTCGGTAAGTGGACTTCGCAGTGATCGACACTTTGGATTCCCTGACCCAGAGGACGCGTAACCATTCAGATTCTCCTCAAAGTAACTGGCCCCCCACGGTTGGTCCACCTCGTGTATCAACCGGCCACCGATGACCGAATGGGTAAGAAGCGCCTACTTAGTTGTAATGGCAGGCGCAAGGAACCTATGGGGACTTACGAATGCATAAGGCACCATGGGCTTACATGGCGTTGTAAGTTTCTCGGTAGTGATCTGTGAGAACCCGAGCTTCGGTGACCGAGGAAAAGAACTCGCCGTTTAGGAGCTCATCTCGAAGAAGTGAAACGATCCGCCGTGCAGATCAAGATGAACTCAATGAATGCGGCCGTAGCGCATTCGGGTTCCAATCGTGAGCTTTATCGATTCGACATCTCATAGCGATGTCAGTGAACTCTGAGTCCGTAGGTACTTGTACAACGTCTCCCGACTTATACCAAATGAGCGAGCTATCGAGGCCTTTCCCTCGCCAGCTTTTATTCTGCGTCGTAACTCGTCGATTTGGTTCTGATTGAGTGACGGTTTTCTACCTTTGTAGAGCCCCTTCTGCTTTGCGAGGGTAATCCCCTCTCTCTGGCGCTCCTTGATCAGCGATCGCTCGAACTCGGCAAAGGCTCCCATAACTGACAGAAGTAGTACTGCCATTGGTGAGTCGTCACCTACAAAGGTGAGAGACTCTTTGACGAAC